>CAMLEQ010000317.1 GCA_946479015.1 uncultured Gemmatimonadota bacterium
GAGGTTGTAGATCGGCGTCCCGTCGGAGCGGAGGATGACGAAGTCCTCGATGTCCTTGTTCGGGAAGGCGATCGTTCCGTGCACGAGGTCGTCCCACTCGGTGGTGCCCTCCGGAACGCGGAAGCGGATGACGTACGGCATCCCCGCCTCCACGCGGCGCGCCACCTCGTCCGTCGGGAGCCGGTCGCACCGGCGGTCGTACTTGAAGCTCTCCTTGCGCGCCTCGGCGGCGCGGCGCTGCTCGTCGAGCTCCGCCGGCGTGCAGAAGCAGCGGTACCCGTGCCCGCTCTCCAGGATGTGGCGCGCATCGCGCTGGTGGCGCTCCAGGTTCGCGCCCTGGAAGACGACCTCCTCATCCCAATCGAGGCCGAGCCACTCGAGCCCCTCGAAGATGGCGCGGGTGCTCTCCTCGGTGCTGCGCGCCTTGTCGGTGTCCTCGATGCGCAGGAGGAACTGGCCGCCGTACTTCCGGGCGTAGAGCCAGTTGAAGAGCGCCGTGCGCGCGCCGCCCACGTGCAGGTAGCCGGTGGGCGAGGGCGCGAAGCGGACGCGCGGCGTGGTGGTGGCGTCGGACATGGAGTGTGCGTCGCGGAGAATGGTGCCCGAAAAACGAAGCAGGCCCGCCGGACACCGGGCGGACCTGCTTTACGGAGTGGGAGGGATTCGAACCCTCGATAGGGCTTTTCAACCCTATAACGGTTTAGCAAACCGCCGCCTTCAGCCTCTCGGCCACCACTCCAGGTGGTTCGGCGAGCGCGGTGCCTGTACAGGCGACCGTCTCGCGCATGCTCTCGAACGCGCGGCGAGCCACGCAGCCGTCCCGTCCGGCGGACCGTCGGGAGCACGGCACGCAAGATAGCAGGGCGGGGGACCAGATGGAACCACGCGCCGCGCCGAGCGGCACGAACGGGCAGGGTGGGATTCGAACCCACGGTACCGGGGTCACCGGTACGCCGGTTTTCAAGACCGGAGCAATCAACCGCTCTGCCACCTGCCCGGGCGCCGCAGACGTGGCCTATCGCGGCGTCCGCGAAAGCTCGCACGTTCCCCCTGGAAGCGCCAGCGGTCGGTGCGCGTCGTCGGGGGGCGCCTTCCCCTCGACGCCGCCTCCACCGCGTGCGAGCTTCACGCCCATGCCGATCGAGCACATCTCCGACACCGCGCGCTGGGTCGCGGTCTACCGCGCCCTGGAGAGCGAGCGTGCGGACGCGCTCTTCCACGATCCCTTCGCGCGTCGCCTCGCGGGAGAGCGCGGCGAGAGGATCGTCGCCACGATGCCGCGCGGGCGCGCCATGGCGTGGCCCATGATCGTGCGCACCGCGGTGTTCGACGAGGTCATTCGCGATCTCGTCGCGCGTGATGGCATCGACCTGGTGCTCAACCTGGCGGCGGGGCTCGACGCGCGCCCGTGGCGCCTCGATCTCCCGCGGACGCTCCGCTGGGTGGACGTCGACCTTCCGGCGATCCTCGATTACAAGCTCGGGATGCTGCGCGACGCCGAGCCGCGCTGCGCGTACGAGGCGGTCCGCGTCGACCTCACCGACGCGCCGGCGCGCCGTGCGCTCTTCGCGCGCCTTGGCGACCAGTCACGGCGCGTCCTCGTCGTCACGGAGGGACTGCTCGTCTATCTCACCGCGGAGCAGGTCGCATCGCTCGCGGCCGACCTGCATGCCGTCCCTTCGTTCCACGCCTGGCTCATCGACCTCGCCGGACCGCTGGTGCTGCGGATCATGAACCGCCACTGGGGGAAGGCGGTCGCCAGGGGGAACGCTCCCTTCCGCTTCGCCCCCGCCGAGGGGACGGAGTTCTTCCGAGACGCCGGCTGGCGCGAGTCGCGCTTCCGCTCGACGATGGAAGAAGCGCGACGGCTCCGCCGCGAGATGCGCTTCGCCTGGCTGTGGCGCACCCTCGCGCGCCTCTATCCCGCCCGGCGACGCGAACAGTTCCGGCGCATGTCGGCCTGCGTGCTCCTCGAGCGCATCTGAGCGCGGGCCCTTCGGGCTCGCGGGCACAGGTGATGGATGCGGGCCCGCCCGAGCCTGCCGCCGGACACTCGACACCGCCCGTGCCGCGCGGCGACGGGTACGTTCGTTGCGGCGACCGTCGGTTCCATCCCATCGGGAGGCGCACATGTCCACCCCAACCCAGACGCGTGCCGCCGAGCGCGCGCCATCCCTGACTCCCGCTCCCTTCAGAACCAAGAACGATCTCCCCGCGGCGGCGCGCGCCCGCGCCACGGAGCTGCTGGGACGTCTGCTCGCGGACTGCATCGATCTGCAGACGCAGTGCAAGCAGGCGCACTGGAACGTGAAAGGACCGACGTTCATCGCGCTGCACAAGTTGTTCGACGACATCAACGAGGACGTGGAGGACTACATCGACCTGCTGGCGGAGCGCGTGGTGCAGCTCGGTGGCGTGGCGCAGGGGACGGCGCGCATCGTCGCCGCGCGCTCGGAGCTGGAGGAGTATCCGGTGACGGCGGTGACCGGCGACGAGCACGTGGAGGCGCTCTCCAACGCGCTGGCGCGCTTCGGGGAGCAGGCGCGCCGGGGAATCGATGCGACGGACGAGCTGGGCGACCGGGACTCCGCCGACATCCTCACCGAGATCTCGCGCGGCGTCGACAAGTGGCTCTGGTTCGTGGAGGCGCACCAGCAGGGAGAGCGAGCGGAAGCGGCGGGAGGCGGCGCGAGATCCCGATAGTCGATCCCCGGAGCGTTGCCGCCCGTGCGCGCGCGGTCCGACGCGCCGCGGTGGATTCTCGCGGGCTCCATCCTCGGGTCGGGGGCGGTGTTCCTCGAGAGCACCGTGGCCACGGTGGCGCTGCCGGCGATCGGGCGCGCGCTCGGGCTCGGAGTGGCCGGACTGCAGTGGGTGATGAACGGCTATCTCCTCACTCTGGGCGCGCTGATGCTGCTCGGCGGCGCCCTCGGCGACCGCTTCCCTCGCGGGCGCGTGCTCGCGGTGGGGCTCGTGGCGTTCGCCGTGGCGTCCGCCGCGTGCGCGGCGGCGACGGGCGCGGTGTGGCTCGTGGCGTGCCGCGTGGCGCAGGGCGCCGCCGGCGCGCTGGTGGCACCGATCAGTCTCGCGATCGTCGTGACGACCTTCGCTGGCGAGGCGCGCGGCGCGGCGATCGGGCGGTGGGCGGCGTGGACGGCGGTGTTCACGGCGATCGGGCCGTTCCTGGGCGGCTGGCTCGTCGACGCCGCCTCGTGGCGCTGGGTGTTCGCGACGATCCCGCCGTTCGCGCTCGCGGCGGCGTGGATCGTCGCGCGGCATGCGCGCGCGACGGACTCGTCCACCGATCGCGGTGATGGTGCGGCGCGCGGACCGGTGGATGTCGCCGGAGCGCTGCTCGCCACGCTCGGGCTCGCGGGGATCGTGGGCGCTCTCACGCTCGCCCCCGACGCTGGAGCCTCCTCGCCCCTCGTGACCGGCGGCGCGCTGGGCGGCGTCGCGGCGCTCGCCGCGTTCGTCCTCGTCGAGCGCCGCGCCGCGCACCCGCTGCTCCCGCTCGGGGTCTTTCGCTCGCGCCAGTTCACCGGCGCGAACGCCACCACGCTGCTCGTGTACGCGGCGCTCGGCGCGCTGATGTTCCTGCTCATGCTCGAGCTGCAGGACGCGCTGGGTTACGACGCGTTGGCCGCCGGCGCGACGCTCCTGCCGGTGAACGCGCTCATGCTCCTGCTGTCGCCGCGGGTGGGGCGGCTGGCACAGCGGATCGGTGCGCGCCTACCGATGGCGCTCGGCGCGGGGATCGCCGCGGTGGGGATGCTCCTCTTCGCGCGCGTGCATCCGGGGGGACGCTTCGTGGACACCGTGCTCCCCGCGGTGGTCGTGTTCGGGCTCGGGCTGTCGGTGCTCGTGGCGCCGCTCACCGCGGCGGTGCTCGGCGCGGTCTCCGACGAGCTGGCGGGGGTGGCGTCGGGGATCAACAACGCCGTGGCCCGGCTGGGCGGGCTGCTCGCCACGGCGGCGATCCCGCTCGCGGCGGGGCTCGGCGGGTCGCGCGCGCCGCGCGGTGTGGCGCTGACGGTGGGCTTCGCGCGCGCCATGTGGATGTGCGCGGCGCTGTGCGCCGCGGGAGGGCTCATCGCCTGGCTCACGGTGGGGCGCGCCCGTCCGGGTCCGCGGCAGGAAGGTGTGCAGGGCGCGCCGGCCGCGGGGGCGGCGCAACGTGCCGAGGCCCCGGCCCCCCGCGCGACGTTCTCGCCGCGCGTCGGCGCGCGGCGGACGCCCCGTCCGTGATCTCCCGACTGACAGCCGTCCTCGCCACCGGAATGTTGCCACTCGCGGAGGGGGGGCGACACGAACCAGCTCCAGCGGAGCTCGAGGGGGCGCAGATGACGCACACGAGGATTTCGGAAACGCCCCGCTTCTCTCCAGGCGAGGGGAGGCGGGACGGCGCGTTGCTCGTGGCGGCGAAGGGGATGGACGACGTGCCGGCGCTGCGAGTCGCTCGCCTGCTCTCGCTCCGCACCGGCGCGTCGGTGCAGGTGCTCTCCGTGCTTCCGCCGGAAGCCGCGTATCTCATCCCCGCGGATCTCTTCCCGCTGCCGCCGGAGTACGAGCGGGACCGCGGCATGGTGCGCCTGCGCGGCCTGGAGCGGCAGATGGGCGAGGTGCTCGGGGAGGAGCGGGTGTGGCCCGCGGAGCTCCTGTTCGGCGACGCACCCCGCGTGATCGCGGAGGCGGCGCGCGCGCGCCGCGCGAAGCTCATCATCATGGGGATCGGCCGCCACGATCCGACGTCGCGGCTGCTCGCGGGCGAGACGACGGTGCACACCATCCGGCACGCCGGCGTCCCGGTGCTCGCGGTCGCCGGCGACGGCGCGCGCCTGCCAGCGACCGCCGTCGCCGCGGTGGACTTCAGCCCGGCGAGCGTGCACGCGGTGGAGCAGGCGCTGGAGCTGCTCGCCCCGCCGGCGACGCTCCACCTCGTGCACGTGTGGCCGC
>CAMLEQ010000318.1 GCA_946479015.1 uncultured Gemmatimonadota bacterium
CGAACAGCACGATGAACCCGGCGGCGAACAGCATCGGCGTCTTGAACACCGGGCGTCCCGTCCACATGGTGGCGATCCACGCGAACACGGCGATGGCGCTCGGGATCGTGATCAGCATGCTCGCGCCGCTGAAGAACGACAGCGAGAGCGCGGGCAGCCCGGTGGCGAACATGTGGTGCACCCACACGCCGAAGCCGATGATCCCCGTCGCCACCGTCGACATCGCCACCAGCGTGTACCCCACGAGCGGCCGCCGTGAGAAGGTGGGGATGACCTCGGAGATGATCCCCATCGCCGGCAGCACCACGATGTACACCCACGGGTGGCCGAACATCCAGAACAGGTGCTGCCAGAGCAGCGGCTGCCCGTTGCGCGTCGCGTCGAAGAACGGCATGCCGAAGCGCCGCTCGAAGAACAGGAACACGCACGCCGCGGTGAGCGCCGGCAGCGCGAACACGATCGAGAACGACGTGGTCATCGTGCCGTACATGAAGATCGGCATCCGGTTCAGCGACATCCCCGGCGCGCGCATCTTCATCACGGTGCCGATGAAGTTGATCGCCCCCACGGTGGTGGAGACGGTGAGGAAGATCAGCCCGAGCGCGTAGAAGTCCATGTTGAGCCCGGGATTGTACGGCCGGAGCGTGAACGGCGCGTACGCGAACCAGCCGGCGTTCGGCGCCTGCCCCAGGAACGGGCTCGTGTACAGGAAGATCCCGCTCGCGAGGAGGAGCCAGTACGACAGCGCGTTCACCCGCGGATACGCCATGTCGCGCGAGCCGATCATCAGGGGCCACACGTAGTTGCTGAAGCCGGAGAGGATCGGCGCCGCGTACCAGAACATCATCGTCACGCCGTGCATCGTGAAGAGCTGGTCGTACACCCACGGCGAGATGAGGTGCAGGTTGGAGTGCGTGAGCTGCGCGCGCATCACCGCCGCCTCGAGCCCCCCGATGAGCAGGAACGCGAACGCCGTCACGAGGTAGCGGACGCCGATGGTCTTGTGATCGACCGTCGCGAGCCAGCCGTACAGTCCGGGCTTGGTCTCCCAGATGCGGTGCAGTCGCTCGACGGGTGCGGTGTCGATCGTTGCCGGTAGAGCCACTCCGTCCTCCCGTGCTACTGCAACGACTGAAGGTAGGCCAGCAATTGCTGGAGCCGCCGCGGCGACGGCGCCATCGTCGGCATGAGCGCCCCGGGCTTGATCCCCTGCGCGTCGGCCACCCACGCGGCCAGGTGCCCCCGGTCGTTCGGCAGGGTGCCGCCGGCGATGGTGCCGCGGGACATGAGGTGCGTGAGATCGGGCCCCACGGCCCCGCCGGCGGGGGTGCCGCGAATGGTGTGGCACGTGGCGCACCCGCTGCCCGTGAACGCGAGCCACCCCGAGTCGGCCGCCGCGTTCGATGGCGCGGCCGCGGGACGCCGCTGCGCCGCCAGCCACGCCTGGAACTCCTCCGGCGATTGCGCGATCACGCGCATCTGCATGTGCGCGTGCTGCGGTCCGCAGTACTCGCCGCACTGGCCGTGATACGTCCCCGGCCGCTTCGCCTCGATCCAGCTCACGTTGGTCTGCCCGGGGATGATGTCGGTCTTCCCCGCCAGCTCCGGCACCCAGAAGCTGTGGATCACGTCCGCCGCCTGGAGCTCCACGCGCACGGGCTCCCCCACCGGCACGTGGATCTCGTTCGCGGTCGTGACCTCCTCGTCGGGACTCTTCCCGATGTAGTGCACCTCCCACCACCACTGGTGCCCCACCACCCGCACGGTCGTCGCGACCGGGCGCGCCGGCGCCGCCACCGCGCGGAGCGTGACCACGGTGAACACGAACGCCACCGTCAGGATGACCGCCGGCACGAGCACGCCGCCGATCAGCACCCACGACAGCCCGCTCCCGCCGCCCGACGACACCTGCTCCGCGCGCAGCTCCCGCTCGCGCCGCCCGCGCAGCGACGCCACCAACACCAGCACGCTCACCACCGTCACCACGATCACCGACGTGATCACGAGGAACCAGCCGAGCCGGGCCTCGCTCGTCCCCGTCGTGCCGAACATCGCGAGCGTGGATGGCGCCTCCGCGCACGCGCCCGCTCCCGCGAGCATCCCGGCGGCGAGCAGCGCCGCGCCCCATCTCCGCGCCGGCCGCATCACTTCTCCAGCGCGAGCGGCGTCGCGGGCGGTGGCGGTGGATCGGGCTCCTGCGGCGTGCCGAGCGTGCGGATGTACGCGATCAGCTTCCAGATCTCCTGCTCCGGCAGCCGCGAGCCCCACGCCGGCATCCCCGCCGGACGCCCCTCGAGGATGGTCGAGAGCAACTGCGTGTCGCTGTTCCCGTAGATCCAGAGTGAATCGCGCAGGCTCGGCCCCATCCCGCCGCCGGCGCGGCCGCCGTGACACCCGGAGCAGTTGTACTGCACGAACAGCCGGCGCCCCTCGGTGGCCGCGCTCAGGTCGTTCGCGTACGGGTTCCGCTGCTCGCCGAGCACCACGGCCGGGTGGATCCCCGGCTCGACACCGGCGGTGTTGGTGACGGAGGCCTGGTGCAGGTACGTGCCCGTACCCGGCGCGCGCGCATCGGCGCGCTCCGTCGCCCGCGCCGGTGCGGCGTTCTCGCAGGCGACCAGCGCGCCGGCGGCCAGCGCCGCCAGCGTCCATCCCCACCTCGCACGTTCCCTCCGTCCCGTCATGTGCCCTCCACGCTCCGGCCGGCCACTCGCGGCGATTCCCGCGCCGCGACGAGCGGCACCCCGTACGATTCCAGAATGGCGCGCACGTCGCTCCGCCGGCGCCGCAACACACGCTCCAGCCGCGCCAGCAGCGCGCCGTCCCCCCGGCGCACGCCGAGCGCGATGCCGTAGCTGAAGGGGATCCCCGCGCCGGCATCGCGCGTGGTCACCGCGCGCACCACGAGCGGCACGCGCGAGCGCGTCGCGTAGTAGCCGGCGAGCGGCCCCCAGGCCACCGCCACGTCCACATCCCCTCGCGCCACGGCGTCGATGAGCTTCGACGGTGGACTCGGCTCGGCGTAGTTGCCGTAGATGCTGTAGCCGCGCACGTTGCGCACGAGCCCGCGGCGCGCCAGCGCCACGCCGGGCGGCAGCGCGTTGTAGTCGTCGCCGATCACGTGGATCCCCACGCGCAGCCGGCGCAGCCGCGGATCGTCGAACGAGCTCACGCGCGGGCCGCCGTCGCGCCGCGTCACGAACACGTACGTGGACCAGTAGTAGGGCGCGGACGTCAGCACCTGCTCGTCGCCGGCATCGATGCCGATGATCACGTCGCACCGCTTCGCCTTCAGCGTGTTGCGCACGAAGCCGCGGCGCTGTGCCCACCACGTGTAGCGCACCCGCTCGTGCAGGTCGCTCGCGATGAGCCGCGCGATCCGGTTCTCGAAGCCGCGCCCCGTGCTGTCGGAGAACGGCAGGTTGTTGGGATCGGCGCACACACGCAGCACGCCGGGCGGGGCCACGGTGTCCACCACCGTCCGCGCCGCGTCCGCCGCGAGCGTGGCGCGCGGCGACGAGGCGGTGGATGCGGGCCGCGTGCGGTGCGCCCACGCGGCGCGCGAGCCGACCGCGTACGCGGCGCCGGCGACGAGGATGCCGCACGCCGCGACCAGCGCGGAGAGATGCGCCCACCCGCCGGCGCTCCGCCGCCTCCTACCGGCGCCATCGCGCCGCCGTCCCGATCGTGGCATGTGCACCTTATGGAAGCTTGAACACGTAGAGCGTGCCGCCCGGCGCCGTGTACTTCGGCAGGTCGGGCGCGGCGCCCACCGCGCCGAGCGCCGCCGTGGGGTCGCTCGGGGAGAGCCCGAGCGCCACGGCCCCCATCCAGCCGCCGATTCCGGAGTAGACCGCGACGTACTGCTTTCCGTCCGGGCCGGTGTACGTCATCGGATTTCCCACGATCCCCGAGCCGGTCTTGAACTGCCAGAGCACCTGCCCCGAGCGGGCATCCACCGCCTTGAACCAACCGTCCATCGTCCCGTAGAACACCAGATTCCCCGCCGTCACCAGCCCGCCGCTCCACACGGGGAAGCGCTCGGTGATCCCCCACACCTTCTTCCCGTTCACCGGATCCCAGGCGAGGAACTCGCCGCGCGAGCCCCAGCCGCCATCGCGCGCGTACATGCGCACGTCGGCGCCGAGGTACGGCGTGCCGGCGATGTAGCTCGCCTTCAGCCCCGCGTAGTCCATGCAGACATCGGTGCTCGGCGTGTAGAACAGGTGCGTCCGCGGCGAGTACGCCGCCGGCTGCTGGTCGCGCGCGCCCGTGGACGAGGGGCAGATGTTCGTGGTGTTCTCCCCCTGGTGCGTCTCCTTGGACGGCACGCGCGCCGGACGCCCGGTCTTCAGATCCACCCCCGTGGACCAGTTGAGGTACTGATACGGCTGTGCCACGAGCACCTGGCCGTTGGTCCGATCGATGGTGTACGCGAAGCCGTTGCGGTCGAAGTGCACCACCACCTTCCGCGTCTGCCCGTTCATCGGCAGGTCGACGGGGATGCTCTCGTTGATCCCGTCGTAGTCCCAGGAATCGTGCGGCGTGGTCTGGTACGCCCAGCGAGCCTGCCCGGTGGCCGGGTCGCGCGCGAAGGTGGTCGCACCCCAGAGATTGTCGCCGGGGCGCATGTCCGGGTTCCACACGCCGGGATTGGCGGTGCCGTAGTAGAGCAGCTTCAGCTCCGGATCGTACGTGATCCATCCCCACACCGTGCCGCCTCCCAGCTTCCACTGGTCGGGGGGCCACGTCTTCATGCCGAGATCCTTTCCCCGGTACTGCGCGTAGAACGGCTTGAAGTCGGGGCCGATGAGCACCGCGCTGTCCGGTCCCGTGCTGTACGCCCGCCACAGCACCTTGCCGGTGCCGAGATCGAGCGCGGCGATCCAGCCGCGCACGCCGAGCTCCGCGCCGCTGTTCCCCACGAACACCCGC
>CAMLEQ010000319.1 GCA_946479015.1 uncultured Gemmatimonadota bacterium
TTCGTGTTCGTGGGCGAGCGCCTCTGGCTCGACTTCGTGAACACCGACGACGTGCGTCGCGGGATCAGGGTGGATGTGCTTCGCGACTTCGACGTGCTCGTGCGGTGGCTCGAAGCGGCGAGCGTGCTCGACAACGAGCGCGCCGCGGGGATCCGCCGCCGGGCGCAGCAGCAGCCCGCCGGGGCCACCGCGGCGCTCGCCGATGCGCGCCGCGTGCGCGCCTCGCTGCGCGCGCTGGCCGAACGGGGAGCGATGCTGGTCGACGTGCGGCTGCACGCGGTGGCGGAGATCAATCGGGTGCTCGGACGCAGCGCGGGGACGCGTCGGCTCGAGGCGCGCGCCGATGGGTCGTTCGTCCGCAGCTTCGTGCCGGTGGGCGACGCGTTCGCGGGACTCATGATCCCCGTGGCCGAATCGGCGGCCGATGCGCTCGTGCTCGGAGAGCTTCCGCGCGTGCGGCGCTGCGCCGATCCGCACTGCCTGCGCGTCTTCCACGACGGCACCAAGAACGGGCGCCGGCGGTGGTGCGACATGGCCACGTGCGGCAACCGCGCCAAGGCGGCGCGGCATCGGCGAAAGGTGCAACACGATGGCATGACGAACGAGGCGCGCGCCTGACGGCGCGCGCCTCGTTCGTCACGCGGGCGACTCGGAACGGCGGATGTAGCCCATCTCCGTCGCGTAGTCGCGCAGCTTCTTCTGGAGGATGCGGCGCCCGCGGAACAGCCGCGACTTCACCGTGCCCTCCGGAATGCCCAGGATCTCGGCGATCTCGGCGTAGCGGAGTCCGTGCACGTCGCTCAGCATCACCGTCATCCGGTAGTCCTCGGGGAGCGCGTCGATCGCGCGCGTGACCTCCTCGTCCACGAACGAATCGTAGAAGCGTCCCTCGGGGTCCGGGTCGCCCACCACCTCGTTCGCCGACCACCCATCGATCTCCTCGGGAAGGGGCAGCTCGCGCGCGTCGATCCGCCGCTTCCGACTCACGAAGGCGTGGTACAGGATCGTGAACAGCCACGCGCGCGCGTTGGTCCCGAGCTGGTACTGCTCCCACCGGTCGAGCGCGCGCAGCACGGTCTCCGACACCAGGTCCTCCGCATCGTCACGCGAATGCGAGAGCTTGAGCGCGAAGCTGTACAGCGCATCGAGATGCGCGAGCACCTCCGCCTCGAAGCGCGCGCGGCGATCCCGCGTCGACTCGGTGGACCCCGCCGCCGGCTGCCGCACCGGCAACGCCTCCTGCCGGAGCGAGGGCTCGCTCACGGCACCGGCAATCCCATCAGCCATCATTCGACGTGCCTCCCTGTCCGGCTCCGACCGCCCTCGCCAGGGGGCGGGCCCGAGCCGGGTCATCCGACTCCTCCACCGGCGACGGCATCCGTACGTGCGTCGCCACGAATCGTTTCAGCTCCTCCGCGATCCCCTGCAGCCCCGCCACGTCCTGCTTCACGCGCGAGATGAACAGCGCGCCCTCGAGCGTGGCGACGATGAATCGCGCCAGCCGCTCCGTGTCCACCCCCTCCACCAACCGCGGTCGAGCCTCCCACAGCAATGCCTGCAACTGCGCCAACCACCGCTCGAACAGCGCGTCCGCGTGACGACGGAACCCGTCGTGCTGGTCCGCCATCTCCGTCACCAGCGCGCCGCACGGCCCGGCGGCCTTGCACCCCCCACTCGAGACGTGGCGCGTCACGACGTCATCGATGAACCGGTCGAGCCGCTCCATCGGGTCCACCAACGGGTCGCGCAGAATGGTCAGCCCGTGCTCCACGAACATCTCGAACTGCCGGCGGAGCACCTCGTACCCGAGCTCCTCCTTGGAGCGGAAGTAGTGATAGAAGTGTCCCTTCCCACACAGCCTCGCCTCCCGGATGACGTCGTCGATGGAGGTCTGCGAGTACCCCTGACGCCCCATCACCGCGGTGGCTGCCTGGACGATCTGTGCGCGCCTATCCTTCATGGCGGTGATAATAGGACCGATCGGTCCTAAAGTCAACTGACCGGCAGGTAACATATAAGTGTTTGATTAGCAAATTCATACGCCATTTGGCCATGGACTCTCGGCGCAATTATGTGTCAGAGAATTGTCCGATCTTGTACTGGCCGGTCCATGCTGGGGCCGCCGACGACTCGCTATCTTCCCACCCATGCCCCAGGTCGAGGTGGTGAGGACCTACCTCCAGATGACGGAGCCCGGCCGGCCGTGTGACAGCGAGTCGGACCCGCGGCTGCGCGTGGATCGCGTGGACGGGTGCGCGCCGTCGTTCTACCGGTACCTCTACACGGAGGTGGGGAGGCGCTGGCACTGGCGCGATCGCCTGCCGTGGAGCGACGAGCGGATCGCGCGGCATCTCGCCGATCGCGGGATCTCGCTCTGGGTGGGCTACCTCGGCGGCGCGCCGGCTGGCTGGTTCGAGCTGGCGGCCCACGAGGATGGCTCCGTGGAGCTCGCCTACTTCGGGCTCCTCCCCGAGTACACCGGCCGCGGCCTCGGTCGACGCCTGCTCACCGAAGCGGTGGAGCGTGCCTGGTCACTCGGCGCCACTCGCATCTGGCTGCACACCTGCTCCCTCGACAGCCCGGCGGCGCTGCCGAATTACCTCGCGAGAGGGTTCGTGCCGTTCAGGGAGGAGCGCTACACCGTCACGATCGCGGACGGCGCCTGAGCGCCCGCGATCGCCATCTGGGACCTTCCAACCTCCCTCCACTATGGCAGAGCATCGCGCCCTCGTTCGCTGGCGGCACGCCGGCGGCCCCTTTCTCGAGCGGAAGTATTCCCGCGAGCACAGCTGGACCTTCGATGGCGGCCACACCGTCCCGGCCTCCGCGTCGCCATCCAACGTCCCCCTCCCATTCGCCAACCCCGCCAACGTCGATCCCGAGGAGGCGTACGTGGCCGCCATCTCCTCCTGCCACATGCTCACCTTCCTCTTCGCCGCCGCGAACGCCGGCTTCGACGTGCTCGCCTACGAGGACGACGCGGTGGGGCACGTGACGCGCGACGAGCGGGGCACCGCGTGGGTGAGTCGCGTCGAGCTCTCGCCGCGCATCACGTACGCCGAAGGCGCCGCCCCCTCCCGCGAGCGCGAAGCCGAGTTGCACCACCTCGCGCACGAGCAGTGCTTCATCGCCAACTCCGTCCGCACCGAGATCTGGGGGCGCGGCATCCCCTCCGCGCACGCGGCCACCCCGACGCGCGCGCCGTAGCGCCCCCCTCCCCGACGGGAACGATGCGCGAGGGGGCCGGCCCGCGACATGCGGGCCGGCCCCCTTCACCACGGCGGAATCTCCGCGTGCTCACCGCCCCCGCCTCTTCCGGCGCGCCCCGCCACGACCGACGCCATGGCCCGCGCCGCGTCCGTGCCCCTGCCCCCGCTCCCGCCCCCGCCCCTGCGTGCCCCGGCCATCACCTCGCCGCTCCCGTCCTCCCCGCCCGTGCCGCTCGTCTCGCTCCGCCGCCACCTCGTCAGGCATCCACGGGCGATCGAGTAGCTCCTGCAGCTCGTCGAGCGTGGCAGCGCGCGCGGCGCCGCGCGGGCCGCGCGGGACCACGAAGCGCAGTGGGCGATCGAGCTCCGGCAGCTCGCTCTCCACGAGCGAGCGCGCCAGCTTCTCCGGAAGCCGGAGGCGCGCCACCCCGCCCACGCCGTCCTCCACGTCGTAATCGATGGGCACCGTGCGATCGCGCACCGACACGGCATCGGGGAGCGCCAGCAATCGTGCACGCTCCTCCGCCGGCACGATCGCGTCGGGATCGATGCGCAGCTCCGCGGCGCGGAAGTCGTCCATGGAGCGCACGCCGGCGAGCATCGTCTCGTACAGCGCCGTCAGCTCGGGGAGGCCGAGCCGCGGCGTGCGCCCCCCGGATCTCCGCCACACCTCGCGCACCTCCTCGATCGCGTGGCGATTGCGCTTCACCGCTGGGTGCCGCGCCTCGAAGCGCGCCAGCGCCTCCGCCAGCGCGTGTCGCGCCGCCTCCGCCATCTCCGGCGGCAGCTCCTCGATCGGCTCCACGTCGCGCCCGAGCTCGAAGCCGAAGTACTCCACCCGCCGCGACACCACCAGCGGACTGCGCTTCCGCCGCGGATCGTACTCCACGCGCGGCGGACCGTGCGTCGCGTACTTCTGGATCAGGTCGAACGGGATCTGCGTCCCCTCGATCGACGCGCGCGGGATCCCCGACCGGTCCGCGAAGTAGCGCAGCTCCCCCGCGACCGCCCCCCAGCTCCCGCACACGCTCGTCTTGGAGACGCGCGCCTCCTCGCCATCCGCCGTGCGCTCCTCGATCACCAGATCGAACGGCATGATGCGCGCGAGCAGATCCGCGAACCGGCGCAGGATGGCGTCGTTCGCGTACGGCATCCGCGCGGGGAGCGGCAGCTCGAGCGCGCGATAGATGCTCGCCATCCCGAGCGCCGCATCCTCCACCGCCTTCACCAGCGCGCCGCGCGCCTCCGCCCACTCCTGGATCTCCTCGTGAAAGAGGTGCCGCGGCAGGCCATAGACCTCACCCACGAAGCCGTGCGGTCTGTACGCGTCGGCATACAGATTGTACGCGGTCAGGTGATCGCTCCCCGGCACGATCACCCCCGCCAGGTCGCGTTCCGGGCGCGTCATCCGGTGCAGCGACTCGATGGATGCCATCACCGCGAGATACGGCACCAGGTCGTCGTCCGCGTGCACCAGCAGCTCCGCCCACGCGCGCTCCACCGGCAGCGCTTCCACCAGCTTGCCGTAGCGGGAGAGTCGCCCGTTCTCCACGATCCCGCGCTGCTCCAGCCGCCGCAGCGCCTCGCGATACGCCGCGCGGTCGAGCGGCACCGGAAGGTCCAGCTCGTCCGCGCGCACGCCGAGATCCGCGCACGTGAGCGCCACACGCTCCGAGTCGCCCGCGAGCTGGAACTCCGGCTCCGTCGGCTCGAG
>CAMLEQ010000320.1 GCA_946479015.1 uncultured Gemmatimonadota bacterium
AGTTCGGGTTCAAGATCCGCGCGTTCCACCACGGCGTGGAGGCGTACAAGATCGCCGACCTGCTGGCGAAGGAAGGGATCGGCGCGGCGGTGTGGGCCGACTGGGGCGCGTTCAAGATGGAGGCGCTCGATGCGGTGCGCGCGAACCTCGCGCTGCTCGACAAGGCGGGCGTGCACGCCATGATCCACTCCGACGATGCGTCGGGAGTGCAGCGGCTCAACCAGGAGGTGGCGAAGGCGATGGCGGCGGGCCGCGCGGCGGGGCTCGACATCTCCGAGGACGAGGCCGTGAAGTGGATGACGATCAACCCCGCGTGGGCGATCGGCCTCGATGACAAGATCGGATCGATCGAGACCGGCAAGAACGCGGACGTCGTGCTCTGGTCGGGGGATCCGTTCAGCGTGTACACGCACGCCGACAAGGTGTGGATCGACGGCGCGCTGCTCTTCGACCGGAGCGATCCGCGCGAGCGGTGGCGCACGGACTTCGAGTTGGGCTTCGTGCCCGACGAGACGCCGGCGGCCTCCGCCGTGCCGGCCCAGTCGACGGGAGGGAACAAGTGATGACCGCACGCTATCTGGCCGCCGCGGCCCTCGCCTGCTCCGCGCTCGCGTCCGCGGCCGGCGCACAGACGATCGCCATCACCGGTGGAAAGGTGTATCCGGTGAGCGGTCCGCCGATCGAGAATGGCACGGTGCTGATCCGCGACGGCCGCATCGCCGCGGTGGGCGCGAACGTGTCCATTCCGGCCGACGCGCAGCGCATCGACGCCACCGGGAAGGTGGTCACCCCCGGACTCGTGAACCCTTCGACGGAGCTCGGCCTGGTGGCCGTGGGTTTCGGAGGGGACGCCAACGAGTCGAACGCCCGCACCGACAGCGGGCTCGCGCCCTCCTTCAAGTCGTGGGATGGGCTGGATCCGCGCTCGGTGTACATCGCCGCCACGCGCGAGGACGGCATCACGAGCAACGTCACCGTGCCGGTGGGGGGACTCATCGCCGGACAGGCGGCGTTCATCGACCTCGTGAACGGCACGCGCGAGGACATGCTGCTGAAGGCGCCGGCGGCGATGGTCGGGCAGATCAACGACAACCAGTCGGCGCACGCGGGCGCGCGCGGCCAGCTCCTCGGCACGCTGCGCTCGCTCCTCGATGACGCGAAGTACTACGCGTCGCACCGCGCGGAGTTCGACCGGGCGCAGAGCCGCAGGCTCTCGGTGAGCCGCGCCGATCTCGAGGCGATGGTGCCCGTGGTTCAGGGGCGCGTGCCGCTCCTGCTCGAGGCGGAGAAGGCGAGCGACATCGGCGCCGCGCTCGACCTGGCGAAGGAGTACGGGATCAAGCTGATCATCGGCGGCGGCGCCGAGGCCTGGATGGTGGCCGACCGGATCGCCGCCGCGAAGGTGCCGGTGCTGGTGGGTGCGATGAACAACATCCCGTACAGCTTCACGATGCTCGGCGCCCGCCAGGACAACGCCGCGCTGCTGCGCCGGGCCGGCGTGCAGGTGGCGCTGATCGGCAACGCGGGCGGCGGGGACGAGGAGATGTTCAACGCCCGCAACATCCGCTACGAGGCGGGGAACGCGGTGGGCTACGGCATGTCGTGGGACGATGCCCTGCGTGCGGTGACGCTCGCTCCGGCCGAGATGTTCGGCGTCGCGGACCGCGTGGGCTCCCTCCAGGCAGGGCGCGAGGCGAACCTGGTGGTGTGGAGCGGCGATCCGTTCGAGTTCGCCACGCGCCCCACGCAGGTGTTCGTGCGGGGCGTGCTGCAGCACGACGTCTCGCGGCAGGATCTGCTCACCCAGCGCTACAAGACGCTGCCGCCGAGCTACGGCAAGAAGGAGTAGGGGCGGGGCGAGAGCGAAGCGACGGGGCGGCGCGCATGCGCCGCCCCGTCGTGTTTTGGGGAGCCGCGGCGGAGGAAAGCCGGGGGGCGGGCCGCGAGGCGGGATCGGCTCTACGAGCGCCTCAGCCGCGCTCCGATTCCGACGGATGGGCGGCGCGCTCCGGCGCGCCGCCCATCCCCTCGAGGCGCGCGCTCAGGGAGATGACCGCCGCGGGCGCGTTGGGCATCGCGCGCTCCGACACCTCCCCGATCTTCCGTCCGCTCTGGAGCAGCGCGACGAACAGTGCGCACGCGGCACCCGGCGCCAGCAGGCCGATGATCCGCGCGCGGCAGCGCACCACGCGTCCGTGGTTCGACGCCGCGGGGCGTGGGAGGGCGAAGGCATCGAGCTCCGGGCAGCGGAACCAACCGCGCCGGCGCCACCCGGGCACCGCCTCACCCTCCTCGGACTGGTAGAGGCGGAGATCGAAGGTGCCGAGCTGCGAGCGGCCGCAGCGCAGTTGCAATTGGAGCGGGCCGCCCTCGCTGCGGAAGCACAGCGTATCCATTTCCGGTTCCCTGCGCCGCACGGGTACCCACGTAATATGCATCGGCCGCAGGCCGGAAACGACTGACGCGCCCTCCGGTGGGGCCGCCTGCCCCACACGCCTTTGTGGCGGTGCACTGAAATGGTGCTGGGCGAGGAAAAACGGTCATAACGACCGTAAAATATGGTTCTATGGGCTCGGTCGTGTGTTGGTGTTGCTATTTCAGACAGTCGATCGTATCATGTGCGGAGTTCGGTCATAGCGTCTTGGCGTGCAGATCACTCAACTGGAGCAACGCACATGAATCACACGCGCCCACTTTTCGCCGCGCTCGCCGTGGGTGGGCTGGTCCTCGCGGTGACGGCGTGTAGCGGCGACATGACGACCGCGCCTCGCGCCACGCAGCCGGTGCTCGATCGCGCCGTCGCCGCCGCGCCCACCACGGCGCCCAGTCTTCTGTCGTGCCCCGTGGATACGTCCGCCTCGGCGAGTGCCGTGATCGGTCCGCGCGGCGGCACGCTGCACGTCGGTCGCTTCGCGATCGCGATCCCGCGCGGCGCCGTGGCCGAGCCCACGACGTTCACGTTCGACGTGCCGGCGTCCGAGTATCTCGAGATCAACGTCCACGCGGCTGGCGTCGCGCATTACTTCTTCGATCGCGCGGTGACGGTGACGATCGACTACTCGCGCTGCGGCGGCGATGTGAAGGCGAAGGACTTCGATGCCTGGTACATCGACAGCGAGACGCGCTCGCCGATCGCGAAGATGCACGGGCACGCCATGCCGCGGCAGGAGCTGTTCCTCTTCCGCACGGACCACCTCTCCCGGTACGCGATCGCCTCCTGATCGCGCCCGCGCACCCCCCCACGCCGACGCGGCGCCCCGGTCCACGTCCCTTCATCGCCGCGTCGTTCATTGCGCCGGTGCGTCCGGCGCCAGTCGGCTGCGGAGCTGGTCGATCTCGAGCTGGGCGCCGATGCGCTCCGCGAGGCGCAGGGCCTCGCCGTAGTGCGCGTGCGCGGCGTCGCCGTCGCCTCGGCGACGGGCGATGTCCCCCCGGATCCTGAGCGCCTCCACCACCCGCCAGGTATTGCCGCTGCTCTGGAAGTGCGCGAGCGCGTGGTCGAGCAGCGCGTCGGCGCGATCGGTGTCCCCCACCCCGGCGATCGCCTCGGCGTGGTTCATCGTCGCCAGCGCCACGAGATCGTGGTCCTCGGCGCGGCGCGCGGAGGCCACGGCCTGCGCGAGGAGATCGGCGGCGAGCACGAAGTTCCCGTGCTCCAGCGCCGCGCCCCCGTAGTTGTTGTGCGCGATGGCCACGCCGCGGTCGTAGCCGGCCTGCTGGAAGCACTTCACCGAGGCCATGAAGTGGTGGCGCGCGCCCTCCCAATCTCCCCGCTGCGCTTCCACCGAGCCGATGTTCTGGAGCGCCATCCCGCGGATCCTCGCGTCCTGGCTGATCGCGAGCACCGCCTCGAAGGAGCGTACGGCAGTGTCCAGCTCCCCCCGGGCGAGGAAGACGGCCGCCTCGGCGTTGCGCGCCTCGGCCTCCTGATCGCGCAGGGAGGCCGCCGAGGCGATCTCCGCCGCCCGCCGCGCGAGGGCGAGCGCCTCGTCCCACTCGGCGCGATTGCGGTGCACGGCGGACTGCCGTCGCAGCCCCTCGGAGCGGAGCCAGGGATCATCGCCCTCCGCCGCGGCGCGATAGTGCACGAGCGCCTCGTCGACGGCGCCGCGCCGCTCGGCGAGGACCCCCGCGTCCAGGTGATCCCAGGCGTCAGTCATCGCGGCGCCCGGCTCGTGCCGACGGTATTGCGTGCGCGGCGCTCACGCCGCAGGGGGATGCCCGGGGTGGGACGCGGCCGGGCGTCGCGCGCGGCGCGCGGCCGCCATCGCGTCGATCTGCTGCTCGAGCCGCGCGGCCTCCGCCTCGTGCCCCGCGATGGTGCTGCTCAGGCGGGCGTAGATCTCCACGTCCAGCTCCTGCCCGCGCTGCCGGGCGCGATAGACGGCCCAGCCGAGCGCCTGCGCGGCCTTGTCGGCGAGCTGCTTGGCGCGGAAGGCATCGAGGCGCACGCGCCCCTCATCGAGGGCACCCTGCGCCACGTGCCCCGCGCGATCGAGCTCCTGCTTCAGGCGATTCCAGAGTGCCATGGGGAGGGCGGTCCGTTGAGGGTGGCGATGCCTGTAATGATGTGGCGCCGAGGGCTCGCTGTCACCTACCCCGGCGCCGCCGCGAGAAGGTGCCTGCGCTTGCTCGGCCACCTCCGGGCGCGAAAAAGGCGCCTCCGCATCGCGGAGGCGCCTCGATCGGCAACCATCTGGGTCAGGCGGCGGGGGTGGCCTTCGCGTCGACGGCGGGATAGACGCTGACCTTGAAGCGCGTCTTGTCCTTGTGCTCGAACTTCACCACGCCATCAATGAGCGAGTAGATGGTGTAGTCGGAGCCGAGGCCGACGTTGCGGCCGGGGTGGAACTTGGTGCCGCACTGGCGAACGAGGATGTTGCCGGC
>CAMLEQ010000321.1 GCA_946479015.1 uncultured Gemmatimonadota bacterium
CACCCGTACAACGAGACGTCGTGGAACGACCAGGTGCTGAAGGAGCCGCTCGCGCTGCGCGTGGCGCGCGCGGTGAACCACGCCCGCGCCACGCTGCTCGCCGGCTTCACCACCGTGCGCGACCTGGGCACGGAGGGGGCCGGCTACTCGGACGTGGGGCTGAAGCAGGCGATCGAGCAGGGGATCATCCCCGGCCCGCGGATGCTCGTGGTCACGCGCGCCATCGTCGCCACCGGCAGCTACGGCCCCAAGGGGTTCGACCCGCGCTGGGACGTGCCGCAGGGCGCCGAGGAGGCCGACGGCGTGGACGCGCTCACCCGGGTGGTGCGCGACCAGATCGGCAAGGGCGCGGACTGGGTGAAGGTGTACGGCGACTACCGTTGGGGCCCCAACGGCGAGACGCGCCCCACGTTCACGCTCGACGAGCTGAAGCTCATCGTCGACGTTGCGCACAGCGCCGGGCGCTCCGTGGCCGTGCACGCGTACTCGGCGGAGGCGGTGCGCCGCGCCGTGCTCGCCGGCGTGCAGACGATCGAGCACGGCGATGACGTCACCCCCGAGGTGTTCAAGCTGATGGCCGAGCACGGCGTGGCGCTCTGCCCGACGATCGCGGCGGGAGAGGCCATCCTCCAGTACCAGGGGTGGCACAAGGGCACCGGCCCGGAGCCCGACCGCATCCGCATGAAGAAGGCGAGCTTCCGGGCGGCGCTCGACGCCGGCGTCACGATCATCAATGGGAGCGACGTCGGCGTGTTCACGCACGGCGACAACGCGCGCGAGCTGGAGGACATGGTGGAGTACGGGATGACGCCGGTGCAGGCGCTCCGCGCCGCCACGTCGGTGGACGCGAAGGTGCTGGGGCTCGGGGACAAGGTGGGGATGGTGAAGCCCGGACTCCTCGCCGATCTCATCGCGGTAGCGGGGGATCCCACCCGCGACATTCACGCCGTACGCGCGGTTCGCTTCGTGATGAAGGGGGGCACGATCTACCGCGCCCCGTGAGCGTGGCGCTCGGTGACGGTGGCGCGCGGAAGCGCCACCGTCATGGGGCGTCCATGAACTGGAGCACGTTGTTCCGGAGCGACCACGACACGCCGGCGGTACCGGTGAGCGTGAACGGCTGCGAGCCGATCGTCCCGGAGCCTTCGAGCCGCGCGAGGAGCACGAACCGCCCGGCGTGCGTGATCGGCTTGTAGCGGAAGGTGCGTGTCGCCGTCGCCGGCACCGTGCCCAGGAGCTGCCGGCTCCCCCCCTCCGACTCGATGAACACGGTGATCGGCTCGGGGGGGCTCTGGTCGTTCGCCACCTCCACCAGCACCTCCGCGCTCGGGTTGTCGCCGACAGCGGGCTTCGGCTTCGCGCACGCGACAGCGAGAAGCAGCGATACCAGCATCGGGAGCGGGAGGACGCGCGACAGGGACCTTCGCGAGCGCATGGGCTCTCCGGGATCGGGAGATGGGCGGCAGGCGACGGCGCGTTCCGCCGCTGGCGACCGGAAGCATGCGGCGTGAAGGGGGGCGCTCGCAAGGCACTCGGCCGGCGCGTGGCGCGTTGCGCGCGCGCCGCCCCGCTCGTCGGCCGCGAGAGGCGCCCGCGCCATTGCGCACGGCCTCGACACGGCGCATCGT
This sequence comes from uncultured Gemmatimonadota bacterium, assembly GCA_946479015.1. The sequence goes on from CAMLEQ010000321.1 coordinate 1,629, forward strand.
CGCCCCGGAGGAGCCGCACCGATGTTCTTCACGCTCATCGCCGCCTGCACCATCGCCGCGAGCCACTGCCGCCTGGCGCCCGTCGCGCCGGACTCCGTGGGGATGTCCGCCGCGCGCCTCGCGGCGATCGACCGTGTGGCGCGCGCCGGTGTCGAGGCGGGGGGCTACGCCGGGATGGCGGTGGTGGTGGGTCGGCACGGCGGACTCGTGTGGCGGCACGGCTACGGCTCGCTCGACTGGGGCGCGGACAGCCCCCCGGTGGACCCGTCGCTCACGATGTACGACCTCGCCTCGCTCACGAAGGTGGTGGCCACCACCGCGGCGGTGATGGTGCTGTACGATGACCGGCGGCTGCGGCTCGACGACCCGGTGGCGAAGTACCTCCCCGCCTACCGCACGGGCGCCAAGCGGCGCGTCACCATCCGCATGCTCCTCGAGCACCGCGGCGGGCTGCCGGCGGGACGCGAGCTCTGGCGCGAAGCGCACGGCCCGCGGGCGGCGCGCCGGCTGGTGCTCTCCACGCCGCTGGCGTACCCCCCGGGCACGGCGCAGCTCTACTCCGATCTCGGCGCCGACGTGCTCGGGTTCGTGGTGGAAGCGATCGCGCACGAGCCGCTGGACGCCTTCGTGGCGCGGCGGATCTTCCGCCCGCTCGGCATGCGCTCCACGCGCTTCCGGCCGCCGCGCGCGATGCGCTGGCGCATCGCCCCCACCGAGACGTCGCCGCCGCGCGGGCATCCGCTGCGCGGCGAGGTGCACGACGAGGACGCGTGGGCGCTGGGGGGCGTGGCCGGGCACGCGGGGCTCTTCTCCACCGCCGCCGACCTCGCGATCTTCGCGCAGATGATGCTCGACGGTGGCACCTACGCCGGGAAGCGGATCGTGCGCGCCTCCACGGTGGCGCTGTTCACGCGGCGGAGCGCCGGGTGGCGCGCGCTGGGGTGGGAGACGTGCGCCGGGGGCGCGAGCTGCGGCCAGCACATGAGCGAGCGCGCGTACGGCCACACCGGCTACACCGGCACGTCGCTCTGGATCGACCCCGACCACGATCTGTTCGTGATCGTGCTGACGAACCGGGTGCACGAGCACCCGGACGGCCGCATGCCGCCGATCGCGATGCTGGCGGACGTGCGCGCCTACGTGGCGGACATCGCCGAGCTGTCGGTGACGGACGCGCCCGCCGAGCTGGCGATGCCGGCGATGCTGCGCGCGGACCGGGCGATCGGCTGGTCGCGCTGAGCGCGATCAGCGGCTGGTGCTGTCGCGCCGCACGCTGTCGCTGACCGCGCTGTCGCCGCGCGTGCTGGCGCGCCGCGCACGGTCGCGCCGCGTGCTGTCCGCGCGCGCCAGCGCGCGTGCCGAGGCGATGCCGCGCCGCACGGCGTGGAGGAGCAGCGTCGCCTCGCGGCGGCTCACGTCGAACGGGAATCCGCCGAACGACGTGTTCGCGAAGAACAGGCGGTAGGTGGATCTCCCCCGCAGCACGTGCCTGGTGAGGGAGACGCCGGCGCCGCTGTCCGGGTCGGTCATGAGGCTCCGGTAGCTGCGCGGCTTGCGCGAGGACGGCACGCGGCGCGCGAGGATCGCGGCGGTGGAGTCGGCCCAGTCGCGCGCGCGCCAGACGGGAATCGGCACGACGAGCGTGCTGTCCCCCGCCGAGGCGCCGATCACCACCCGGCCGTCGTCCCGCGCATCCACCACGATCGCCCCGTGCTCGAAGGCGAGCGTCGCCACGTGGCGCCGCGCGGGGCGCGGCGACGGGGCTGCCGGTGCTTGCGGCGCGAGCGGCGCGGTCTGCGCGCCGGCCGCCGCGGGCGCGGCGAGCAGGAGGGCGCTCGAGAGCGCGAGCACCCTCCGGAGGGCGCACCGCCGCAGCGCGCGGAGGCCCGTCATCGGCTCAGTGGTGCTGCGCCGTCGCGAAGAGGTCCTGCTGCGTCTCACCACGGCGCAGGATGTCCACGGCGCGCTTCAGCTGCGCATCATCGTCCAGCTCGCGACGCTTCGCGGTCGAGTCGCCGAAGGCGAGGCGCGCCACGCGATCGAAGAGCACGCGATCCACCTCCGTGGACGCCGAGTCGTACAGCGCGCGATCGAGGTGCACGCCGGCGGCGCCGAGGCGCCGGTAGAACTCGTCGCGCCACGCCGGCGTCACCTGGAAGTCGGGACGCACCTTGTCCTTCATCTGGAACGTGTAGTTGTAGAGCGTGACGTAGAACTCCTGCGACTTCGGCGCGACCGCCTTGAGGAAGCGCTGCTCCACCGAGGTCAGCGTGTCCGGCTGGACCACCACGTCGGGAGTGATCCCGCCGCCGCCGTACACCACGCGCCCCGCGTCGCTCTTGTACGCCGGACGGTTCTTCTTCACGGAATCCGTCTCCAGCGAGTCCGGCACTTCCACCAGATGGCCGTCCACGAACTTCCGCTCCTTCTGGATGGAGCGGCCGCTCGGCGTGTACCACTTGGCGGTGGTGAGCTTGAGCGCCCAGCCGCCATCGAGCGGGAAGAGCGACTGCACGAGCCCCTTCCCGAACGAGGTGGTGCCGACCACCAGCGCGCGGTCGTGGTCCTGCAGCGCGCCGGTCACGATCTCGCTCGCCGACGCCGTGTAGCCATCGGTGAGCACGACGAGCGGAATCGAGGGCGCGATCGGCTGTGCCTTCGACACGTACTCCTGCGCGTCGCCATTGCGCCCGCGCACGCTGGCGATCTCCTGCCCGCTCTTGAGGAAGAGATTGCTGATCGCGATCGCCTGGTCGACGATCCCGCCGCCGTTGCCGCGCAGGTCGATCACCAGCCCGTGCGCGCCGCTCTTCGTGAGACGCTGGACCGCGCTCTCGAATTCGTCGGCTGCCGTCTCGTTGAACTGGAGGAGGGGAATGTAGCCGACCTTGCCATCGAGCATCACGGTGTACGGCACGGCGGGGATGTGGATCACCGCGCGCGTGAAGGTCAGGTGCATCGGCTCGCTCACACCCGGACGATCGAACGTCACCTGCACCTGCGTGCCCGGCGTCCCCTTCAGCGCATCCGTCACCTGTGGCAGCTTCCATCCACGCGTGCTCTGGTCGCCCACGCCCACGATGTGGTCCCCCTCGCGCACCCCCGCTTCTTCGGCCGGCGTGTGCGGGTAGACGCGACTCACCACCACCACGCCCTGCTGATCTTCCACGAGCATGCCGAGCCCGCCGTAGCGTCCCCCGGTGGCGAGCGTGAACTCCTTGAGCTGCTTGGGGGAGTACAGCGCGGCGTAGG
>CAMLEQ010000322.1 GCA_946479015.1 uncultured Gemmatimonadota bacterium
GGGAAGGATCCGAACGTGAACGCGTTCTCCACGGGCAACGCGGTGATGGACACGGGGGTGCTCCCCATGCCGCGGTCGTGGCAGCTCTCCGTCCACGCCACCTACTGAGCGGAGCGCTCGCATGCCGATGATCTCTCTCTCGTCCATCGCACTCCCGTCTCACCGCCGCACTCGTGCCGGCACACGAGGCGCGCGCTTCGGGCTCGCCGTGCTCCTCGCCGCCACGACTGTCGCGGGGTGCTCGCCGGAGAAGCTGGCGGGGAACGACCAGCTTCCCCCCAACGTGCCCGATCCCGGGCAGACGGCGACGCCGGCGGGCGCCATCGCCGCCTATCACTCGGCGATCGTGCAGCTCCGGACCGCCTTCGGCGGCCACGACAACTCGTTCGTGCCCGTGACGGGGCTGCTCACCGATGAACTGCGCTCGGGCGACGTGTCGCAGCCCAACTTCACGACCGACCCCATGCTCATCGACAGCCGGTTCATGCCGGAGGATCCGGGGATCGGCGACGACTCCACCACGCCGTTCCCCGTCTGGACGGTGTACGGGCTCCTGCAGAAGGCGCGAGGACAGGCTCGCCAGGCGCGCGGGGCGCTGCTCGCCTATGCACCCGACAGCTCACGCGCGCTCGTCGGCGCGTTGAATGCCATCGAGGGATACGCCGATGTGCTGCTGGCCGATCTCTTCTGCTCGGGGGTGCCGCTCAGCACCCTCGACTTCGGCGGCGACTTCACGTACCAGCCCGGCTCGAGCACCGAAGAGGTCTACCAGCACGCGATCGCGTTCTTCGACTCGGCGCTCGCCGTCTCGGCGGACAGCGAGCGCGTGATGAATCTCGCGCGCGTGGGGAAGGGGCGGGCCTTGCTCGCGCTCGGCCGGTACGCGGAGGCGGCGCAGGCGGTGGCCGACGTGCCGGACGACTTCCGGTACACGTTCGACTTCAGTGCCACGGCGGCCCCCAACGCCATCAATGGCGACGTGAACCGGATGTTCGCCTATCACGACTTCGGGTTGAGCACCGGCCCCGGGATGGCGACGACGATGGTGGATACGGAAGGGGTGAACGGGCTCTCCTACATCGGGAGCGGCGACCCGCGGACGGCGTGGGTGTCGGGCGCGATCTTTCACGGGCTCGCGCTCGTGCGCCCGGCGTCGTACCCCACCAACGGGAGCGGTTCGCTCGTCCTGGCGAGCGGCGTGGAGGCGCGGCTCATCCAAGCGGAGGCAGCGCTCCAGGCGGGGGGTGCGGAGTGGCTCGCGATGCTCAACGCGCTGCGCACCGATGGCACCTTCGACACGCGTCCCGATTCCGCCGACTCCACGAAGACCGACACGCTCTGGCACGCGGGGACTGGTGGTGTCGCGGGACTCGCGCCGCTGGCCGATCCCGGCTCCCCCGATGCGCGTGTGAGCCTGCTCTTCCAGGAGCGCGCGTACTGGCTCTTCCTCACCGGACACCGGCAAGGGGACCTGCGCCGCCTCATCCGCGACTACGGACGGGACCCGGAGCGCGTGTATCCCACCGGCACGTACCCGGGGGCGTTCGACACGTACGGCGGCGACGTGACGGCGCCGATCCCCGGTACCGAGCGCGTGAGCAACCCGCTGTTCACCGGCTGCCGCAGCCGAGGAGCGTGAGCCCATGTCTCTCAGCAATCCGATCGCCGCGCTGCGCCGGCACGTGAGCCGTCGCCCTCTGCTCGCCGGCGCCGCCGCGCTCGCGCTCCTGGCGGCCGGTTGTGCCTCGGACGCCGTGGTGGCGCCGCCGCCGCTGGTCAACGATGCGCACATGTACTGGGCGCTCACGCTCGACCATCACGGGATCACGATGTCCACGGTGGCGCCGTACGACACCATTCGCCTGACGGCGACGCCGCGCACCCTGGATGGCACGTCGATCGACAGCCTGCCGGCGCCGACGTTCACCTCGCTCGACCTGGAGCGCGCGCAGGTGAGCGCCGACGGGCTGGTGCGCGTGATCAAGAGCGGGAACAGGATCCCGGTGGTGGCCACGCTCGTGGTCGGGAATCTCCGGCACTCCGATACGGCGTTCATCAACGTGACCACGCTGGCGACGCCGCCGGTGCTCGACACGTTCTCCATTCACCCGATCCCGCCGGACAGCGCCAAGACCGCCGCCTCGAAGCTGATCGTGCCGCGGGCGACGACCGCCGACGGGACGCCGATCACAGGGCTCTCCGTCTACTACACGGTCTCCGATTTCACCACGGCCATGATCGACCGCGCACTGGGCCGGCTCTCTCGCGTGCGCGCGGGGCAGGTGACCGTGATCGCGTCGGCTACCGTGTACGGCGTGACGAAGGCGGACACGGTGACGTACAGGATCGGCAATCCACTGACCGGAATTCTCAACGTCGCCGCGGAGAAGGACGCGAGCGGCCGGTCCGTCAACGGCTTCAAGCCGGATCTCCTGCTGATCGGCCCGGGGGGCACGGTGGACATCGTCAACCTGACGGGCGTCGCGACGGACCTGACGTTCGATGATCCCACGAACATCGTGCCTGACAGCACCTTCTGCGTGCCGCCATACACGACTCTCAATCCGGCGATCTGCGCGGGCGGGAACGTCGAGGCGTTCGCCAGGGACTCGAGCGACCAGAGCGGCCTCACGGCGTTACGTGTGCGGCGCTTCCCGGTGCCGGGCACGTACCACTACCACAGCACGATCTTCGGCACCACCGGGACCATCGTCGTGAGCGACGATACCCTGCCTACAACCTGATCTCATGCCACTCACAAGACGGAGTCTTCTCAAGGCCGGTGCCATCGCGGCGGCGGCCGCGGCCGTGCCGCGCCCGCTCCTGGCGCAGCTCGGCCGGCACGCCGAGCCCCTGCCGCCGATCGAGGACCCGCGGCTCAAGGCGCTCGCCGCGCGCGCCCTCGAGACCGCACGCACCGCCGGCGCGGCGTACGCCGATGTGCGCCTCACGCACACGCACGAGCGCCGATTCTATCCGCTGTTCACCTACGACGACGAGAGCATGGAAGTGGGCGTGCGCGCGCTCGTGGACGGCTACTGGGGGTTCGCCAGTGGGCCGGTGTGGGCGCCCGACGAGATGGCGCGGCTGGGGCGCGAGGCGGTGCACCAGGCGAAGGTGAACGCGCTCGGAAAGCCACGCATGGTCGATCTCGCGCCGGTGCCGGCGGTGGCGAACGGGCACTGGGAGATGCCGGTGGCGATCGATCCGTTCGCGATCTCCCCGTTCGAGGCGCAGGACTTCCTCACCAGCCTCGACATCTACTCACGCCGGATTCCGAACGCGGGCACGACGAAAAACACCGCCGTGGCGACGATGCAGGAGAAGGCGTTCGCCTCCACCGTGGGGAGCTACTGCACGCAGCGCTGCTACCTCATGGAAGGCGTCCTCGCCATCGGACTGGAGCTGCAGAAACCGCAGCGGAAGGGCGAGGTCGGGATGGAGTGCGTGTCGGCGGCCGGGATGGGGTGGGAGCTGTACGCCGGAGAACGGATCGCGCGCGTGCGCGAGCACTCGCTGTACGAGGAGATGCGCCGCAGCGTCGAGGAGCTGAAGGCGGACATGCTGCTGCCCGTGAAGCCGGTGGACGTGGGGCGCTACGACACGGTGCTCGACGCGCTCTCGATCGCGAGCCTGGTGGACGGGACGCTCGGCCGCGCCACGGAGCTCGATCGCGCGCTCGGCTACGAGGCGAATGCCGGCGGGACGAGCTACCTCGACGATCCCTTCGACATGGTCGGCACCTACAAGGCAGGCGGCCCCGCCGTCACGCTCACGGCGGACCGCTCGGAGCCGGGTGCCGCGGCCACGGTGAAATGGGACGACGAGGGGGTGGAGCCCGACACCTTCCACCTCGTGAAGGACGGCGTGCTCGCCGACTTCCAGACCACGCGCGAGAGTGCGGGATGGATGAAGGACTACTACACGAAGACGGGCCAACCCATCCGCTCGCACGGCTGCGCGGGCGCGCCATCGGCCGTGTACGCACCGATGCAGCAGGCGCCCAACCTCACGCTCACTCCGGGGAAAGAAGCGCACGACTTCGACGCGCTCGTGAGCGGCATCACCAAGGGGATCGCGATCAAGGGAGCGGGGATCGACATGGACTTTCAGCACTCGAGCGGTCTCGGGGCGGGCCGCGCCTTCGAGATCAAGAACGGGAAGCGCGTGGCCCAGATCGCGTCCGCGGGCTTCCTCTTCCGCGCCACGGAGCTGTGGAAGGCGCTCCAGGCGGTGGGCGGTGACGCGAGCCTGCGGCGCTACGGGCTGCGGACGGCGAAGGGAGAACCGGCCGAGTACTGCTACCACAGCGTGACCGCGGGGCCAGCCATCGTGAAGGATCTCACCGTCATCGATCCGCTGAGGAAAGCCTGATGCGGCGCGGCAATGGACCGGCGCGGCTCGTGGACAGCGAGCGGATCCTCTCGAAGGAAGAGTGCGACGCGATCGTGCGGCGCGTCCTCGGCTTCGCCAAGGGGGGCGGGGAGACGCGCGTGCGCATCTACAGCTGGTGGAACGGGGAGCTCCGCTGGGCGCGGAACCGCGTGAGCCTGGCGAGCGACCGGCGCGACATCCGCGTGGAAGTGTGGCGTACCGGTGGCGTTGGGCGGGGAAACGTGAGCACGAACCAGCTCGATGACGCGTCGCTCGAGGCGGCGGTGCGCGCCGCCGAGCGCGCGGCGCTCCTCGCGCCCCAGATCCTGCGCACGCCCCCGGGGCTGCCGCCGCTCCCCCACACGGAGCGGCCGACAACGACGATCTGGAGCGACGCGACGTACACGGCGACGCCGGAGACGCGCGGGGAGGTGGCGCGCGCGCTCGTCGCCCCGGCGGAGGCGAAGGGGATGCTCTCGGCCG
>CAMLEQ010000323.1 GCA_946479015.1 uncultured Gemmatimonadota bacterium
CCGCTCATCGGCGACTTCAACGTGGTGAACGCGCTCGGCGCGGCGGCCGCCGCCGCGGAGCTCGGCCTCTCGTGGTCGAGCATCGCGTCGCGGCTCCGCACGCTGCCGCAGATCCCCGGACGGCTGGAGGTGATCCACGAGCGGCCCACGGTGCTCCGCGACTACTCGCACAAGCCGGACGCGCTCGAGCGCGCGATCGCCGCGGTGCGTCCGTTCACGCGCCGCCGCCTCATCGTGGTGTTCGGCTGCGGCGGCGACCGCGACCGCGGCAAGCGCCCGCAGATGGGGAACATCGCCGAGCGCGGCGCGGACTGGGTGATCCTCACCAGCGACAACCCGCGCACCGAGGATCCGGAAGAGATCCTCGACGACATCGAGCGCGGCATGCGCAAGACGAACCACGAGCGCATCGAGGAGCGCGAGCTGGCCATCCTGCAGGCGCTCACGATGGCCGACCCGCAGTCCGACGTGGTGCTGCTCGCCGGGAAGGGGCACGAGACCTACCAGATCCGCGGCACCACCAAGCTCCCCTTCGACGAGAAGGAGATCGTGGCGCAGCTCACGGGCGGAGCGAGGTGACGGTGGCGCCGTTCTGGACGCTCGACCGGGTGGCCGATGCGCTGCAGGAGCACGCGCGGGGCTCGCTTCCGCGCGGGACCGCGCCCCTCGCCGGCATCTCCACCGACACGCGGGCGATCGCCGCCGGCGACTGCTTCGTTGCCCTGGCCGGCGAGCGCTTCGACGCGCACGACTTTCTCCCCGACGCGGTGGCGAAGGGCGCCGCGGCGCTCGTGCTGTCGCGCCCCGAGCGCGGGGCGGGGCTGGGGGTGCCGGTGTACGGCGTGGACGACACGCTCGCCGCGCTCGGCGCGCTCGCGCGCCATCGCCGCCGCGCGTGGGGGAAGCCGGTGATCGGGATCGGCGGCTCCAACGGGAAGACCACCACCAAGGAGCTCGTGCGCGGAGCGCTCGCGTCGGTGCTCGAGGTGCACGCCACCACGGGGAACCTGAACAACCTGGTGGGGGTGCCGCTCACGCTGCTCGCGCTCCCCGACGAGGCGGAGGTGGCGGTGGTGGAGATGGGCGTGAACGTGCCGGGGGAGATGGCGCGGCTGCGCGCGATCGCGGAGCCGGACGTCGCGGTGGTGACGTGCATCGCCGAGGAGCACCTCGAGGGGCTGGGGAGCCTGGAAGGGGTGATGCGCGAGGAGTCGCTCATCTTCGACGGTGCGTCGGTGGCGGTGACGCCGGCGGGGCAGCCGGAGGTGGCGGCCGCCGCGACGGGGCGCGCCCGCCGCGTGGTGCGCGCCGGGCTCGACGACGGAGAGGTCCGCGCCACGCGATGGGAGCTGGCGGCCGATGGGCTCGGGCGGATCGAGCTCGACGGCGTCACCGTGCGCCCGCCGGTGCGCGGCGCGCACAACCTGCGGAACGCGATGCTCGCGATCGCCGTGGCGCGCGAATGCGGCGTGGCGGATGCCGATGCGGCGCGCGGGATCGCGGCGATGACGCTTCCGTCCATGCGTCTCGCCTGGGGATCGCTCGGCGCCGCCACGCTCATCAACGACGCCTACAACGCGAGCCCGGCCTCCATGCGCGCCGCGATCGACCTCCTCGCCGGGATGGATCGCGGCCGGCAGCGCGTGGCGGTGCTCGGCACCATGCGCGAGCTGGGCGCGCACGCGGCCCGGCTGCACGACGAGCTGGCGCGCCACGTGCTCGCCGCGCCGGTGGACGTCATCGCCGCCGTGGGCGAGATGGGCGATGCCCTGCGCGGCGCCGGCGCCGGCGATCCCCGCGTGCTCGTCGCGCCGGACATCGACGAGCTGTGGCCGCTCCTGCGGCCACGACTCGCCGACGACGGCATCATCCTGCTCAAGGCGTCGCGGGGCGTTCGCCTCGAGCGTCTCGTGCCTCTCCTCACCGACTGGGCGGCTCGCTAGTGCTCTATCATCTGTTCGTCCGCTTGACCGACGCCTGCCGGTTCTGCGGCGCGTTCAATCTGTTCAACTACATCACCTTCCGCTCCGCCGGGGCGGCGGTGACGGGGTTCGTGCTCGCGATCATGCTCGGCCCGCCGATCATCGTGCGGCTGCGCGCGATGAAGGTGCGCCAGGTGGTGCGCGAGGGCACCCCCGACACGCACGCCGGCAAGTCGCAGACGCCCACCATGGGCGGCATCATCATCCTCATCGCCGGGCTCGTCCCCACGCTGCTCTGGGCGCGCCTCACCAACCGCTACGTGTGGATCGCGGTCATCGCCACCGCGTGGATGGGCGCGATCGGATTCCTCGACGACTACCTCAAGCTCAAGCAGAAGCGCGAGGGGCGGGAGAACGTGGGGCTGGTGGAGCGCTACAAGCTCATCGGCCAGATGACGCTGGGGGTGGCGCTCGGCGTCTATCTCTGGCTCGACCCCCTCTCCACGTTGCCCGGCGCGTCGACCACGCTCCCGTTCTACAAGTACGTGCTCGTGGTGCCGATCTTCGCGTGGCTCTACGTGCCGTGGGTGGCGTTCATCCTCACCGGCACGAGCAACGCGGTGAACCTCACCGACGGCCTGGATGGACTCGCGGCGGGGCTCACCGCGATCGCCGTGGGCACGTTCGCGATCTTCGCCTACGTGATCGGCCGCATCGACACCAGCCAGTATCTCGGCATCTACTACCTGCGCGGGGCGGGGGAGCTGGCGGTGTTCTGCTCGGCCCTCCTCGGCGCGCTCATCGGCTTTCTCTGGTACAACACGTACCCGGCGCGCGTGTTCATGGGGGACACCGGCTCGCTCGCCCTCGGCGGGGCGCTCGGCGCCATCGCCATCCTGCTCAAGAGCGAGTTCCTGCTCCTGCTCATCGGCGGCGTGTTCGTGGCGGAGACCGGCTCGGTGATCATCCAGCGCACGGTGTTCAAGGTCCGGCGGCGCCGCCACGGGCTGGAGTACGCCAAGGCACACCGCGTGTTCAAGCGCGCGCCGCTGCACCACCACTTCGAGCTGAAGGGGTGGCCGGAGACCCAGGTGGTGATCCGCTTCTGGATCATCGGGATCGTGTGCGCGTTCGTGGCCCTCACCACGCTCAAGCTGCGATGATCCCCGCGGAGTGGCTGCGCGGCGAGATCGCCGTGGTGGGGCTCGGGAAGAGCGGTCAGGGCGCGTCGCTGCTGCTCGCCCGTGCCGGCGCGCGCGTGTACGCGTCGGACGCCGGCACCTCCGAGGCGGTGGAGACGGGAGCGGCGGCGCTGCGCGCCGAGGGGATCGCCGCGGAGTGCGGCCGGCACGATCTCGACCGCATCGCGCGCGCGACGCTGGTGGTCGCGAGCCCCGGCGTCCCCCCCGACGCCCCCCCACTCGCGCGCGCGCGGGAGCACGGCGTTCCCATCGTCAGCGAGATCGAGATCGGCCTGCGCGCTCTCCCGGCGCGGACGCGGTGCATCGCCGTCACCGGGACCAACGGGAAGACGACCACCACCGCCATGATCGGCCATCTCCTGCGCGCCCTGGGCGCCGACGCGGTGGATGCGGGGAACATCGGCACGCCGCTCACCGAGGTGGCGCTCGCCGAGCGCCCGCCGGCGTGGGTGGCGCTCGAGATGTCCTCCTTCCAGCTCCACGACACGCCGGGGCTCGCGCCGGTGGTGGGGGTGGTCACGAACCTCAGCCCCGACCACCTCGACCGCTACGCGTCGGTGGACGACTACTACGCGGACAAGGCGCTGCTCTTCCGCAACGCGAGCGCGTCATCCCGGTGGGTGCTCAACGCCGACGAGCGCGAGGTGCTGGAGCTCCCCTCGCGGCTCGCGCGGATGGATGGAATCCCGAAGGGGTTCGCGCCCGTGGCGGGGACGGGCTACGGCTTCTCCGTCTCGCGCGAGTCGGACGCGTGGTACGACCGCGCGCGCGAGGCGCTCGTCGTGCTCGGCGAGCCGCTGATGCCGCGCGCGTCGCTGCGTCTCTTCGGCGACCACAACGTGGCGAACGCCCTGGCCGCGTCGCTCGCCGTGATGGTCGCCGATCCGGCTCACGCCACCGCGTCCGCGCGCGCGCGCATCGCGTCGGGGCTCGCCGCGTTCCGCGCGCTGGCGCACCGCCTCGAGAGCGCCGGCGAGTACGGCGGCGTGCTGTGGATCGACGACTCCAAGGCGACGAACGTCAGCTCCACGCTCGTCGCGCTCCAGGGAATGACGCGTCCGACCATCGTGCTCCTCGGCGGCCGCCACAAGGGAGAGCCGTACACCGCGCTCGCCGAGCCGCTGCGCCGCGTGGGGAAGGCGGTGATCGCGTACGGCGAGGCGGGGGCGCTCGTGGAGCGCGACCTCGCCGGCGTGCTCCCCGTTCACCGGTTGGGCTTCGACTTCGGCGAGGTGGTGGCGCGCGCTCGCGCGCTCGCCGCGCCGGGGGACGTGGTGCTGCTCTCTCCCGCCTGCTCGAGCTACGACATGTTCCGGAACTACGTGGAGCGAGGGGACACGTTCAAGCGCCTCGCCGGCGGCGCGGCGTGAGCGCGGTCGCCGCCGTCCGCGAGCGCTGGCGCATGGGCACCGAGGCGCGCGCGCTGGTGATCATCACCGCCGCGCTCCTCGCCTTCGGCCTCGTGGTGCTCTACAGCGCCAGCGCGCTCCTCGCCCTGCGCGAGGGGCACTCCAGCGCGTACTACCTCATGCGGCAGGTCGGCGGCGTGGGGATGGGCATCGTGCCGTTCGCGATCTTCGCCAAGACGGATGCCGAGAAGTGGCGCCGGTGGGCGTGGCCGCTCCTCGGCGTCAGCATCCTGCTGCTGCTCATCCCCGTGCTCCCGTTCACCGGCGCGATCGCGCCGCGCATCAACGGCTCGCGCCGCTGGGTG
>CAMLEQ010000324.1 GCA_946479015.1 uncultured Gemmatimonadota bacterium
CGATGATCGCGAAGCTGCCGTTGAGCCGCTTCGCGAACCCGCGCGCCATCTTCGCGGAGCCCACATCGGGCGCCACCACGACGAGATCCCGCAACTGCTTCTTGCGAAAGTGCGACACCAGCACCGGCATCGCGTAGAGGTGATCGACCGGAATGTCGAAGAACCCCTGCAACGCATGCTGATGGAAATCGATCCCGAGCACGCGGTTCGCGCCCGCGGTCACGATCTGGTTCGCCATCAGCTTGGCGCCGATCGCCACGCGCGGCTGGTCCTTCCGGTCCTGCCGCGAGTAGCCGTAGTACGGCATCACACACGTGATGCGCGCCGCCGACGCCCGTCGCGCCGCATCGATCAGGAGCAACAGCTCCATGATGTTCTCGGCCGGCGGATTCGTCGGCTGGACGATGAAGACATCCGCGCCGCGCACGTTCTCGTCGATGCGGACGAAGATCTCGCCGTCGGCGAATCGTGTCAGTGTCACCCGGGCGAGCTCGACACCGAGACAGCGGGAGATCTCATCCGCCAGCGCCCGGTTGGCCGTCCCCGCCAGCAGCTTGAATCCGCGTCGCGGGACGCTCAGCTCATCCATTGCCGAAGCCTTTCAACATAGTTCAGTGCAAGAGGTTGGTCAACATTGCCCCCGGTGGATTCGAACCACCATTCTCGGATCCAAAGTCCGATGTCCTGCCATTGGACGAGGGGGCACCGAGCCCTGGAAGCTACTCAACCACGGCGAGGCGCTCAAGCGACCGTGAGGCGCTGGAGCGCACCACCCTCACTCCACCAGCTCCACGGGCGTCACCCGCTCCAGCGTTCGCGTCAGCATCACGCGCCCCGGGAGCTCCCGCGCGAGCGCCTCCGCGACCGGCGGTGCGGGGAAGATCCCGAACACGGTGGACCCGGAGCCGGACAGGCGCGCGATGCTCGCGCCGGCCCGATGCAGTCCGTCGATGATCCGCGCGATCTCGGGGTGGCGGAGCGAGACCGGCACCTCGAAGTCGTTCGTCACCAGCGGCGCGAGCGACTCCCACGACCCCAGCGCATCCGCATCGAGCGCGAGCGGCTGCGGCGCCCACGCGCCGCGCGACGCCGCGAGCCAGGCGTACGCGTCCGCGGTCGACACCGCGAAGTCGGGGGACACGAGCGCCACGGGGCGCTCGGGGAGCGGCGACAGGCGCAGCATCCGCTCGCCGCGCCCCCATGCGAGCGCCATCGGCGACGCGAGCGTGAGGAAGGGGACGTCGCTGCCGAGGGAGATGGCGAGGCGGAGCAGCTCTTCCTCCGAGGGCGCATGCGGCGCGAGCGCGGCGAGCGCTCGCAGCACCGCGCCCGCATCCGCGCTCCCGCCGCCGAGCCCTCCCCCCACGGGCACGCACTTGCGCAGCTCGATCGCGAAGCCGCGCGGCCACCCGGTGGCGTCGGCGAAGGCGAGCGCGGCGCGCCAGGCCAGGTTCCGCTCCGTGGGCCCGACGTCCGCGCCCGCGCAGTCGAGCGAGCGCCCCGTCGTGTCCACGCGCACGGTCAGGAGGTCGCCGAGCGCGATGCGCGCGAACACGGTCTCCAGCCCGTGGTAGCCTCCCGCCTCGCGCGCCAGGATGCGGAGCCCGAGGTTGATCTTCGCGTGCGCCGTCACGCGCGCCGCGCGCGCGCTCACCCGGCGCGCTCCCTCGCGCTCTCCCTCGCGCTCTCCCTCGCGCTCGCGCCGGCGTGCGCGAGCTGCTCCTCGCGCTCGTGCGCCGGCGCCTCGCGCAGCTCCTTGAAGTGCAGCCCGAGCCGGGCGAAGTAGTAGATCCCGATGATGGTGATCGGGAGGAAGGTCAGGATGTGGAAGCCCACCGCCCAGCTCGTCGCCACGGTGCGGTCCACGCCGTAGATGCCGAGGCCGAGCTGGCCGAGCTTCTCGAAGATCCCGAAGAAGCCCGGCGCGCTCGGCACCGCCACGCCGATGGCGATGAGCCCTTGCAGCAGGAGCGCCGCGCTGAACGGCGCGTGGATGCCCACGGCCTTGAACGCGAGGTAGAAGGCGAGGCCGTTCAGGAGCCAGTGCGCCAGCGTCCAGAGGAACACCGCCACGAACCGCCCCGGATGCCGCAGCACGCCGAGCCCCGAGGCGAAGGAGAGGAGCATGGCGCGCCCGCGCTCCTCGTGGCGCGGCGCGACGCGGCGCGCCACCCACTCGTACACGGCGATCATCCGCTCGGGGAAGAGCACCACGGCGTACAGTCCCACCAGCGCCACCAGCGCGACCAGCGCGCCCCCCTCCACCCAGCTCGACACGGGGCGACCGCCGATCGGGATGTTCGGAAACGCTGGGGAGAGGATCGCGGCCACCATCAGGAGGAGCACCACGAACGCATCGAACACGCGGTCCACGAACAGCGACGCGAACGCCGCCGAGAAGGTGACGCGGGGCGTCTCCTTCGTGAGCGCGTAGGCGCGGGCGAACTCGCCGGCGCGCGCGGGCGCCACGTTGTTCCCCATCATGCCGATCGCCGTCGCGCGCCAGAGCATCCCGAGCGGGAGGTGGTGCGCGACGGGATCGAGGATCGTGCGCCAGCGGCGCGCACGGAGCGGGAAGATGAGCGTGCCGGCGACGGTGGCCGCCGCGAAGTACCAGAGGTTGGACGCGCGCAGGTGCGCCCACACATCGGACAGGCGCACCCCCCACAGCGTCCAGACGAGGAACGCGACGCTCAGCGCGATGCCGAGCGCGTTCCGCAACCGCGTTTTCATTGTGCTACTCGACGAGCGCGAGGTCGATGAGGTCGAACAGTTCCTGGACCGCGTCGCGCGAAGGCGCGGCGCCGCCGCGGAGGATCTCCGCGCGCAGCTCCGCGGCGCGCTCCAGCGCGGCGCGCCCCCGGTAGAGGAGCGACTCGATGGGCACCACTTCCTCCCCCGGCACCGGCGTGGGCTGGGAGAGGGGGCGCCGCTCGAGCTCGTCGAAGCCGGCGATGCCGGTCTGGAGGTACTCGCGCAGCGCCGCCCCGGTGGGGGTGCGCAGGGGCTCGCGCGGCGGCGCGACGGCGGTGTGGTCCGCGGGGGCCGCGGGGGGCACCGCGGGGCGGGGGCGCGCGTCGTGGGCATCGCGTGCCGGCGCGCCCGCGCGGTCCGGGGCGAGCCGCTCGAGCGCCTCCTGCACCTGCTCGGTGCGCGTGGCCGGATTGGCGAGCAGCGCGGCGGCGGTGTCGATCGCCGAGAGCGCACGCTCGTCGAGCGTCGCGGTGCGCTCGCTCCACTCGCCGGCGAAGCGGGCGACGAGCTGCTCGCCGAAGCTGTTCGCCGCGCTCGCGAGCGCGCGGAGCGCGTTGCGCATTTCGCGCGCGATCCGGTCGCGGTGGTGGTCGTCACGCTGCGCGCGCGCCTCCGCGGCCACGAGGCGGAGGTGCTCGGCCAGGCTCACCACCTCGAGGCGGAAGCGCTCGGTGGGGGTGGTGGGCGGATTGGGTGACGCCTGCACCAGGTGCGGCCCATCGTCGTCGTGGAAGAGCTGCGCGATGGGCACGATCCGGTCTCCGGTGCCCTCGTCGTCCGCGAGGGCGACGACGGCGGCGTTGAAGGGGATCAGCTCCATCAGCCCGGCGTCGGGGCGCCCGCGCGCGGCGATGTCGCGCGAGGCGCGGCGCAGCACGGCGGCGGACGCGGAGAGGAGCGCCGTCCGCTTCGGGCCGGCCGGGGCGCGGTCGCCCAGCTCGAGTCGCTTCACCGTCTGCTCCACCGCCTCGAGCACCTCGGGGAGCGGGGCGAGGTCGCGGAGGCCGGCGATGCCGCGCAGGGCGCGCACCCGCTCGCTCACGGCGGCGAGCGCCGCGGGGTCGGCGGGGGCGTCCAGAAAGTGCTCGATCGCGCGCGCGAGCTCGGAGGTCTCGGCGCCGAGGAAGCCGTTGCCGCTCGGGCGGGCGGCAGCGGGGGTGGAGGGGGTGGCCGAGGCGGGGGCGAGGCGTTCCAGCTCGGCGGTGCGCGCGGCGGCGCGCCGGTCCTCGTTGGGCCCCCAGCCGCGGACGCCGCGCAGGAGGATGCGGAGATCGTCCACCGCGCCCGTCACGATGGCGGCGGTGGCCGCATCCCAGCGGAGCGAGCGCGCGCGGAACGCGCGCATCACGCGCTCGAGCGCGGCGGCGACACCGGCGATCCCGTGCTGCCGCGACATGGTGGCGCTGCCGCGCAGCGTGCGCGCGCAGTGATGCAGCGCATCGACGTCCGGACCCGATGACCCGGCCGCCGCGAGGAGCTGGTCGAGGCGCTCGATGTACTCGTTCGCCTCGACGATGAAGAAGTCCAGCACGCCCACCGAGGAGCTCATGCGCACTCCGCGAAAGTCCGGGGCGCGACGGCCGCCGCGCCCCTCCGAAAGATCGTCACCCGCCCCGTGCCGCGTCCATGGCCGCGCGCATCTCGTGCACCGCCGCCGCGAGCCCGACGAACACCGCCCGGCTCACGATCGAGTGGCCGATGTTCAGCTCCTCGACCTCCGTGATCGCGGCCACCGGTGCCACGTTGCGCACCGTGAGCCCGTGCCCCGCGTGCACCGCGAGCCCCAGCGCGGCGCCCCGCGCGGCGGCGTCGCGCAGCGCCGCCAGCGTCCCCGGATCGTCCGGATGGTTGGCGTAGGAGCCCGTGTGCAGCTCGATGGCGTCGGCCCCCGCCGCGCGCGAGCACTCGACCATGCGCGCATCGGGGTCGATGAACAGACTGGTACGGAGCCCCGCGCGTTTCAGACGGGCGATCCCCTCGGCCACGCGCGCCGGGTCGCGCGCCACGTCCAGCCCGCCCTCCGTGGTCACCTCCTCCCGCCGCTCGGGGACGAGCGTCACCTGGTAGGGGCGCAGGC
>CAMLEQ010000325.1 GCA_946479015.1 uncultured Gemmatimonadota bacterium
CACGTCGGCGCCGCCGCCGAGTGCCTCGTGGCGCTGCAGCCCGCAGGCGTGCATGACCACCGCGTCCCTCCCGGCGGCCCCGAGCGCCACGCGCGCCGCCTCGGGAAAGCGCTCCAGCGGGACGGCGATCAGCACCGCGGTGGCGCCCGCGCACGCCGCGGCGCCGCGCCCGGCATCGTCTCCCGAGATGCGGATCCCGGCCGCCGTCGCCTGGGCGCGATCCGCCGCGGAGGGTGCCCAGCCGCGCACGTCCACGCCCTGCGCCGCGAGGGCGCGCGCCACCGAGCCGCCGATGCAGCCCAGTCCGAGCACGGCCACGGGGCCGCGCTGCTTCACCTGAGCCACTGCTCCAACGCCGTGGCCACGTCCGTCCCCTCGTCGCGGTACTTCACGATCACCGGCGTCTGGAGCGAGAGCCCCTGCTCCGCGCCCCACCCGCTCGTGATGCGCCGCGCGCCGGGCACCACCACGGCCCCCTCCGGGATCTCGAGCGGCGCCTCGTCGGTTGCGCGGTACACGCGCTCGCGCACCAGGTCGAACACCGGTGTACCGCGCGTGAGGATCACCCCCGTGGCGAGCACCGCGCGGCGGCGCACCACGGTGCCCTCGTACACGCCCGTGTTCCCCCCCACGAACACGTCGTCCTCCACCACCACCGGCGCCGCGTTCACCGGCTCGAGCACGCCGCCGATCTGTGCGGCCGCGCTCAGATGCACCCGCTCCCCGATCTGCGCGCACGAGCCCACGAGCGCGTGCGAGTCCACCATCGTCCCCGCCGCCACGTACGCGCCCACGTTGATGTACATCGGCGGCATGCACACCACGCCGCGCGCCACGTACGCGCCGCGACGCACCGTGGAGCCGCCCGGGACGATGCGCACCCCCTGCGACTGCGCGATCGCCTGGGAGGGGAAGAGGTGCTTGTCGTAGAAGCGGAACGACGACTTGCCGCCGAGCGACATGTCCACCACGCGCCCCACGCGGAAGCCGAGCAGGATTCCCTGCTTCACCCACGGCACCGCGTTCCATCGCCCGCCGGCATCGCGCTCCGCCGCGCGCACCTCGCCATGCTCCAGCGCGGCGAGCAGCGCGTTCACCGCGTGCTCGGCATCGTCCACGGGCATCTGGTCGTTGGGGGTGGCGGCGAGCGCCTCCACGCGCTCGCGGAGGCGGGCGAGGTCGAACAGCCCGGTGGCGACGGTCATGCGAACGCCCCCGCCGCGGCCAGCGCCGCCTTCACCGTGGGGGCGAGCTCCTCCCGCAGCGGCACGAGCGGCAGACGCAGCGTGCCCCCGGAGCGCCCCAACATGGCCATCGCCGCCTTCACCGGGATCGGGTTCGACTCGATGAACGCCGCGTGCATCCACGGCGTCAGCCGCTCGTGCAGCGCGCGCGCGCCGGCGAAGTCGCCCGCGCGGCACGCGTCCACCAGGCGCGCCATCGCCGCCGGCGTGGCATTGGAGACCACCGAGATCACGCCGTCCCCGCCCGCCGCCATCACCGCCAGCGTGAGCGCGTCGTCTCCAGAGAACACTGAGAAGTGCTCCGGGCGCTCGCGCAGGATGTCCATGATCTGGACCAGGTTCCCCGAAGCCTCCTTGACGCCCGCGATGTGCGGGAGCCCCGCGAGCTCCAGGGTGGTGCGCGCCTCGATGTTGCTCCCCGTCCGCCCCGGCACGTTGTACACGATCACCGGCAGCTCCGTCGCCTCGGCGATCGCCGCGAAGTGCGCGACGATCCCGCGCTGCGGCGGCTTGTTGTACATGGGGCTCACGTGCAGCAGGTGCGTGGCGCCCGCGTCGCGCATCGTCCTGGACATCTCCACCGCGCGGCGCGTGTCGTTCGAGCCGGCCCCCGCCACCACCGGCACCCGCCCCGCCGCCTCGTCCGCCACGATCTCCACCACGCGGCGATGCTCGTCCGGCGTCATGGTCGCGGCCTCCCCCGTGGAACCGCACGGCACGAGGAAGTGCACCCCCTCGGCGATCTGCCAGGCCACGAGCGCGCGCAGCGCACGCTCGTCCACCGCCCCGGTCGGGGTGAAGGGAGTGACGAGCGCGGTGCCGCACCCGAAGAGTCGTGTCGCCGCCGTCATGCTGGTGGTGCCTCGCTGAGAAGAAGGTCGCGCATGGTGAACACGCCGTGCCGCCCGACCAGCCACCGGGCGGCGGTGAGCGCGCCCTCGGCGAACACGCGCCGGTCGCGCGCCACGTGGCGGATCTGAATCTGCTCGAACGGCGCGTCGAGGAGCAGCTCGTGCGTCCCCGGCACGTGGCCGATGCGGACGCTGGTCACCGGAATCTCGCGCCCGAGCGCCGCGGAGCCCAGCCGGGCGAGCTCGAGCGCCGTGCCCGAGGGGGCGTCGCGCTTCGCGGCATGGTGTGTCTCCACGATGTGCGCGTCGAACCCCGGGACGCGCGACGCCAGCCGCGCCGCCATCTCCGCCACCTGCCAGAACAGGTTCACCCCGAGCGAGAAGTTCGGCGACCAGAGCAGCGCGCCGTTGGCCGCGAGGACGTCCCGCTCCACGCGCTCGCGCTCGTCGTACCACCCGGTGGTCCCCACCACCACGGGACACCCCGCGCGCACGCAGGCGCGGATGTTCCGCGGCGCGGCAGCCGGGGTGGTGAACTCGATCGCCACCTCCGCGTCGCCCAGCGACTCCCGGGTGATCCCCTCCCCGTCGCGCGCATCATCCGCGCCGAAGGTGGCGACCACCGGCCATTCGCGCTCCTCGGCGAGCTGCGCCACGGCGCGCCCCATCTTCCCCAACCCGATCACGGCGATGCGCGGCACGGTCATCGAGCAGTCCCCCCGGTGGCGAAGAATTCGCGGTGCAGCGCGCGCATGGCCGGCGCGCGCTGGTCGGCGTCGACGATGATCGTAAGGTTGATCTCGGTGGCGCTCAAGGAGATCATGTGCACGCGGATGCCATCGAGCGCCGCGAGCGCCCGCGCCATGGTCTCGCTGCTGCCGCCGAGGCCGGATCCCACCAGCGCCACGATCGCCCGCTGCCGCTCGATCGTCACGTCGCCGAGCGCGCGCAGGTCCACCAGCAGCGCATCCAGGTGCGACGCATCGTCCACCGTGACCGACACCGACACCTCGGACGTGGCCACCACGTCCACCGAGATGCGATGCCGCTCGAAGATCTCGAACAGCGTGCGCATGAACCCGTGGGCCAGGAGCATCCGCGACGAGTTCACCCGCACCACGGAGATCCCTCCCTTGCCGGCGATCGCGCTCACGGCGCGCCGCGGCGCCTCGGCGGTGATGCGCGTGCCCGTCCCCTCCGGACGGCGCGAGTTGAAGATGAACACCGGGATCCCGCGCTGCACCGCGGGGGCGATGGTGCTCGGGTGGAGCACCTTCGCCCCGAACGCGGAGAGCTCCGCCGCCTCGTCGAAGCGGATGCGCTCGATGAGGCGGGCGTCCTCCACGACCCGGGGATCGGCGGTGAGCATGCCGTCGACATCGGTCCAGATCTCGATCGCCTCGGCGCCGAGCGCGGCACCCACGAGCGCCGCGCTGTAGTCGCCGCCGCCGCGCCCGATGGTGGTGGTGACGCCCTTCGGCGAGCGCCCGATGAAGCCCCCGAGCAGCGGCACGCGCCCGGCCTCCACGATCGGCACGAGGTGGGCGCGAGCCTGACGCGTGATCCCGTCCAGCTGCGGCGCGGCCCGCCCGAAATGGTCGTCGGTCATCATCACGTCGCGCGCGTCCACCAGCTCCACGGGGAGGCCGCGGGCGCGGAAGGCGGCGTGCACGAGGGTGGCGGAGAGCAGCTCCCCGTACGCCGCCACGGCATCGTGGCTCCGCGCCGTGGCGTGGCCGAGCACGGAGAGCGCCTCGGCGAGGCTCGCGAGCTCGTCGAACATGGCGCTCATCTCGGCGCGCACCTCGTCCCCCGCCGCGTCGTGCCCGAGCAGCGCGTCCGCCTCGGCGAGGTGGCGCTCGCGCAGCGCCTCCACCGCGCGCAGCGCGCCGATGAGCTGTCCGCGCGCCGCGTCGGCGGCGATGGCGAGCAGCTCGTTCGTGGCGCGAGCGAGCGCGGAGACGACCACCACCGGATGGCGCGCGAGACGCCCGCGCGTGATCTCCGCCGCACGCACGATCGCCTCGGCGTTCTCCACCGACGTGCCGCCGAACTTGATCACGATCATGGGGCGCCGCGCATCCCACGCGCGCCCCGGAGGGGACGTGCGTGCCTCACGAGTCCATCAGCCCTCGCGCGTGGAGCAGCTCCGCGTTCAGGATGGATGCGCCCGCGGCGCCGCGGATGGTGTTGTGACCGAGCGCCACGAGGCGCAGGTCGAGCACCGGATCGGGGCGCACCCGTCCCACCACCACCGTCATCCCGCCCCCGGCCATCACGTCGCGCCGGGGCTGCGGCCTGTCGGCGGCTGTCGTGACCACCAGCGGGCGCTCCGGCGCCGAAGGAAGCCCCATCCCCGCCACCGCGCCGCGCCACTCGGAGATCGCGGCGACCGCCTCCTCCGCGCTCGCGCGCCGCGCGAGCCCCACCGCCAGGCAGGCCGTGTGGCCGTGCTCCACCGGCACGCGCGTCACCTGCGCGCTCACCCGGATCGGCGCCGGCTCGATCGCCGGCGCGCCGGAGGCGTCGGACCGCAGCGTGCCGAGCAGCTTCAGCGTCTCGGTGGCGATCTTCTCCTCCTCACCGCCGCCGATGTTGGGGATCACGTTGCCGAGGATGTCGAGCGCCGGCACGCCGGGATACCCCGCCCCGGATACGGCCTGGAGCGTGGTGACCACGAGCTGCCGCACGCCGAACGCCTGGTGCAGCGGCGCGAGCGCGAGCGCCACGA
>CAMLEQ010000326.1 GCA_946479015.1 uncultured Gemmatimonadota bacterium
GGCGGGGGGGCCCCGCGGGGGGTTGGGGGGGGGCGGGGGCGGGGCCAACGCCCGGCAACCTCACGGCGCGGGGGCCCGGGGCATTGCCGGGGCCCCGTCGCTCTTCCGCATCTGTGCTGTTGCAGTGCCCCGCATCCCACGCCCCGCGCCCCGCATCCCCCCCGGCCCCCGGCCCCCAGCCTCAGCCCCCCAGTAGCCGCGCCGCCACGTTGAAATAGATCAGGATCCCCGCCACGTCCACGAACGACGCCACGAACGGGGAGGACGCGATCGCGGGATCGAAGCCGAGGCGGGTGAGCAGGAGCGGGAGCATCGCGCCCACGATCGTGCCCGTGAGCACCACCATCAGCAGCGTCAGCCCCACCACGGACGCCACCCCCATGCCGTTCCCCCACATGAGCGCGCGCCCGAAGCCGATGGCGCCGAGGAAGGCGCCGAGGAAGATCCCTTGCCCGAGCTCCCGCGCCAGCACGCGCCACGAGTCGCGCAGCCGCACGTCCTCCACCGCGAGCGCGCGCGTGATCAGCGTGGCCGACTGCGAGCCCGAGTTCCCGCCGGAGCTGATGATGAGCGGCACGAAGAACATCAGCGCGACGGTGCTCTCCAGCGTGCTCTGGTAGTGCCGGAGCGCCGTCCCGGTGAACATCTCCTCCACGAACAGCAGGATCAGCCAGCCGCCGCGCTTGCGCGCGATGTTCCAGAAGCCGGCGGAGAAGTACGGCTCCTCGAGCGGCTGCATCGCGCCGAGCTTCTGCACCTCCTCCGTCTGCTCCTCCACCATCGCGTCGATCACGTCGTCCACCGTCACCACGCCGACGATGCGCCCCCCGGAATCGACCACCGGCACGGCCACGAGGTCGTACTTCGACGTGAGGCGCGCCACCTCCTCGCGGTCGGCGGTCGCCGGCACGGTGACGACGTCGGTCCAGGCGAGGTCGGAGATCCGTGAGCCCTCCGGCGCGGCGAGCAGCTCGCGCAGGGAGAACACGCCGCGCACGCGCCCCTCGGGGTCGGTGGCGTAGAGGGTGTACAGCGCCTCGCGACGCCCCGCGCGCGCCACCGCCCGCACGTTGCGCAGCGCCTCCTCCACGGTCATCCCCTCCGGCACGGACACGAACTCGGTGGTCATCAACCCGCCGGCGCTGTCGGGAGGATAGGCGAGCAGCAGCTCCGTCTCGCCGCGCGCCTCGGCGGCGATCTCGGAGAGGATCTCCCCCGCGTGCTCCTCCCCGAGCTCCTCCAGCACGTCGGCGCGGTCGTCCGGCGTCATCTCCGACACCAGCGCCGCCGCCATGCTGCTGCTCATCGTCTCCAGCACCTCGGTGCGGAGCTCCTCGCTCAGATACTCCAGCACGTCCGCCGCGCGCGCCGGGGGGAGGGCGCGCAGGAGCTGCCGCACCTGGTACGGCTCGAGCGTCTCCGCGACGTCGGCGAGGTTGGCCGGGTGCATCTCCTCCGTCTCGGCCGCGATGTCGGCCGGCGACTCCTCGAGCAGCGCCAGGATGTCCGGCCCGATCAGCGCGGCGACGGGGTGATCTTCCTTCCGTTCCGATGGCGACATGTGAACCGTCCTGAAGACTCGGCGGCGGCGGCGCGACTCGCGCGGCGGCGTCGTGCACGGAGCGCGCCGGACCGGTCGCGCGCCGCGCACGACACGCGCCCCGTCCGGTGGCGCGTCAAGTTACCCCGGGTGGGGAGGGCGGAACAAGCGCCGCGCGCGACGCGCATTCAACCCTTTCGCGCATGGCGCTGTCTCAGGGGCATGGCCGCGCCGCACGGCGGCGCACACGCGCGCCCCGCGCCACGGCGCGCGCCGGACGAACGCCTCACGCTGACGCCCGCACCCATGATGCGCGACATCCTCCTCATCTCGCTCCCGCTCGCGGCCGCGCCCCTCGCCGCGCAGCAGCTCGCGTCCGCCGCGGTGCCCACCGCGGCCGCCGCGGCGCTTCCGCCATCGTCCGCCTCCCGCGCGAACGCCGTCCGCGCCATCACGCCGCCGGTGATCGATGGGCGCGAGGGCGATCCCATCTGGGAGCGGGCGCAGGTGATCCAGGGCTTCCGGATGTTCGAGCCGGTGGAGGATGGACCCGAGCGCTTCCACAGCGTGGCCCGCGTGGCGTACGACGAGAAGTACCTCTACGTGCTCGTGCGCGCCTTCGATCCGCATCCCGACAGCATCGTCGCCCTCCTGAGCCGCCGCGACGTGCGCACCCCATCCGACCAGATCAAGGTGATGATCGACTCGTACCACGACCGCCGCACGGGATACGAGTTCGCGGTGAATCCGATCGGCGTGAAGCGCGACTACTACACCTTCAACGACGGGGAGGAGGACGAGTCCTGGGACGGCGTGTGGGACGTGGCCACCAGGGTGGACTCCCTGGGATGGGTGGCCGAGTTCCGGATCCCGTTCAATCAGCTCCGCTTCCCCGAGCGGGAGACGCACACGTTCGGGATCATGCTCACCCGCGAGATCGCGCGCACGAACGAGCGGATGAGCTGGCCCGTGTACCGCCGCAGTCGCGCCGGGATCGCCTCGCAGTTCGGCGACGTGGGAGGAATCACCGGGATCGGGAAGCCGCGCCGCCTCGAGATCACGCCGTACGTGGTGGCCACGAACGCCACCCGCGCGAGCGCCGATGTCGCGGGGGAGGTGACGGGCTACGGCCGGAGCCAACGCCTCACCGGCGGCGCGGACATCAAGTACGGGGTGAGCTCGAATCTCACGCTCGACGCCACCGTGAATCCCGATTTCGGGCAGGTGGAGGCCGACCCCGCCGTGCTCAACCTCGGCGCGTTCGAGACGTTCTTCGACGAGCGGCGCCCGTTCTTCATCGAGGGCACCGGGATCTTCCGCTTCGACGTCAACTGCAACGACGGCCGGTGCAACGGGCTCTTCTACTCGCGCCGCATCGGGCGCTCGCCGCAGCTCTCCGATCTCGATGGCTGGTCCGACGCCTCCACCCCCACGGCCACCACGATCCTGAGCGCCGCCAAGCTCACGGGGCGGCTGTCGAACGGGCTCTCGGTGGGGGTGCTCGACGCGCTCACGGCGCGCGAGTCGGGCGTGGGCGGCCGCACGGTGGAGCCGCGCACGAACTACTTCGTGGCGCGCCTGCAGCAGGACCTCCGGAACGGGAGGTCCGGCGTGGGCGTCATGTTCACGGCCGTGGACCGCTCCCTCGACCAGTGGAGCGCGGACTATCTCCGCCGCGCCGCGTACGCGGGCGGGGTCGACTTCCGCCACCGCTTCCTCGGCGAGCGCTACGAGCTCACGGGGTTCCTCGCCGGCACGCGCGTGGCCGGGAGCGCGAAGGCGATCGCCGCCACGCAGGAGAGCAGCGTCCACTACTACCAGCGCCCCGATGACGGCGTGCGATTCGACAGCACGCGCACGTCACTCGGCGGTGACGCGGAGCAGATCGGGCTCTCGAAGATCGGCGGCGGGATCGTGCGCGGCAGCACGAGCTTCACGCGCTTCTCCCCCGGCTTCGAGATCAACGACGTGGGCTTCCTCTCCCAGGCGGGGCGCCAGTCGTGGAGCAACTGGGTGCAGCTCCAGTTCAACACGCCGCGCGGCTTCTACCGCTCGCTGCGCGTGAACTTCAACGAGTGGCAGAGCTGGACCACGCAGGGCGTCCGGGCGGCGCACCGCACCACGTTCGGCGGGAACGTGAACGCGCACGCGGAATTCAAGAACTCGTGGTGGGGGCACATCGGCGTCGGCGTGGACAACGCGGGGGCGGTGTACTGCGACTTCTGCGCGCGCGGCGGGCCGGCCGTGCGCCTGTCCCCGGCGCTGTTCGCGTGGGCGGGAATCGAGGGAGACACGCGCCGGGCGCTCGCCCCCCAGCTCTGGGTGAACTACAATCACGGCGATGCGGGGCGCTCGCGGATGATCGAGGTGAACCCGCTGCTCACCTACCGCGCCTCATCGCGCTTCGACGTCACCCTCGGCCCCGACCTCACGCGGGAGACGAGCGACGCGCAGTACCTCGACCAGCTCGAGGACCCCGGCGCCGGCATCACGCACTTCACCTTCGCGCGCCTCGTCCGCACCACGCTCGGCGTCACCTCGCGCGCCAACTTCACCTTCTCCCCCAACCTGTCGCTACAGCTCTACGCGCAGCCGTACGTGAGCACCGGGCGCTACTCCGACTGGCGGGAGCTGGACGAGCCACGCTCGGCCAGCTACGACCGCCGGTACCGGTCGTTCACCCCCGCCGATACGTCGCTGCGCCTGTCGAGCTACGACTTCAACGCCAAGCAGTTCCACTCCACTACCGTGCTCCGCTGGGAGTATCGTCGCGGCTCCACTCTGTTCTTCGTGTGGACGCAGGGGCGCGAGCAGGACGACCGCAACCCGGGCTCGTTCGGCTTCCGCCGCGACTACGGGGACCTGTTCCGGTCGCACCCCGACAACACGTTCCTCATCAAGGCGTCGTACTGGTTCAGCCCGTGAGGGGTGTCGCGGCTCAGAGGAGCGGTAGGCTCCGCCGGTCGGTCTCGCACCGCGTCACCTCGAACCCGGCCACGGCCACCGCCTCCACGATCCGCGCGGCGTCGAGGCGTCCATCGTGCTCCACCACCGCCGCCCCGCGGTGCACGTCCGCCCGCGTCACCCCCTCCAGCGCCCCGAGCGCCGTCTGCACGGCGCGGATGCCGTGGATGGAAGTGAGTGTCGGGATCTGCAGCATGATTCGCATGGGGGGAATCTACGGTTCAGGGGATGGGAGATGGTGGCTAGACCACCGTGAAACGCGTGTGGCGTGTGGGAGACTGACGGAACGAGGAGATGGGTAGAGCGCGTGTAGGGCGGGAT
>CAMLEQ010000327.1 GCA_946479015.1 uncultured Gemmatimonadota bacterium
AGGTAGTGCGCCTCGATCACCTCGAGCGCCTTGTTGGCGAGGGTGGCGCTGTCGATCGTGATCTTGCGGCCCATGCGCCAGGTGGGGTGCTGGAGGGCATCGGCGACCGTGGCGCGATCGAGGCGCTCGCGCGGCCAGGCGCGGAACGGCCCGCCGGACGCGGTCAGCACGAGTCGCCGGATGTCGCGCGCCGAGCGGCCGGCGAGGCACTGGAGGATGGCGCTGTGCTCGCTGTCCACGGGGACGATCTCGCCGCCCCCCACCTCGCACGCACGGCGCACGAGCGCGCCAGCCATCACGAGCGTCTCCTTGTTCGCGAGCGCCACGCGCTTTCCCGCGCCGACGGCGGCGAGCGTGGCATCGAGCCCCGCCGCCCCCACCACCGCGTTCACGACAATGGACACGTCATCGCGGCACACCGCATCCACCAGGCACCCCGGCCCGCACGCCCACCCCGCGTGCGGCTCGGTGCCGTTCCGAACGACGCCCACGAACGCCGGATGGAACAGCTCCGCCTGCTCGCGCAGCAGCGCCGCGTTGGAGAACGCGGTGAGCGCGACCACGCGGAATCGGTCGGGGTGGCGCTGCAACACGCGCAGCGCCGTGGTCCCGATCGAGCCCGTGGAGCCGAGGATCGCGACACCGCGCGGATCGCCGCTCATCGAATGGCGGGGAAGAGGACGTGCGGATAGGTGAGCAGCAGGTACGCCACCGGCAGCGCGAAGAGCATCCCATCGAGCCGGTCGAGCACCCCGCCGTGTCCTGGGATGAGGTGCGAGCTGTCCTTCACCCCGGCCTCGCGCTTGATCAGCGATTCCGCCAGGTCGCCGAGCTGCACCGCCGCGCTGAGCACGATCCCGATCAGGATCGCCGTGCCGGCGTGCACGCCGAGGAACGCGAGCGGCGGGAGCACCCACCGCGCGTACGCCCAGCTCGCCGCGGCGCAACAGACGAGTGCGCCCACCGCGCCCTCCACCGTCTTCCCCGGGCTCACGGACGGGATCAGCTTGTGCCGTCCCACGCTCCGTCCCACGAAGTACGCCGCGGTGTCGGAGATCCAGGTGAGGGCGAGCGGGTAGAGCAGGAGCACCGTGCCGGCGCGCGCGCCGACGGCGTAGGTGTGGTAGCGCAGCCCGTACGCGAAGGTGAGCATGCCGCTCGCGTACAGCACGCCGAACACCGTGGTGGCCGCCGCCCCGACGGGGCGCCCGTCCACGCCGCGCGTCCAGATCGTGAGCGCGAACACGATCAGCACGAGCACCGCGGCGAGGGTGAGCACCGGGGGATCGAACCACCCCAGGCGGTAGAGGTGCACCGCCGGCGGGAGCAGGAGCGCGACGAGAATGCCCGCGGGCTCGAGCGGGGTGTACCCCGCCGCGCGCGCGATGCGGTAGTACTCCCAGCTACCGAGCGCGCCGGCCACCGCGAGGAGCAGCGCGAGCGCGAGGCCGCCGGCGTAGACCAGGGCGAGGACGACCGGGATCGCGACGACGGCGAAGAGGACGCGCGCCGCGAGGTTCGACATCGACACTACGCCGGAACCCGGCCGAAGCGTCGCTCGCGGTTCTGGAACGCGAGGATCGCCTCGTACAGATGCCGGCGCGAGAAGTCGGGCCACAACACTGGAGACATGAACAGCTCCGCGTAGGCGGCCTGCCAGAGCAGGAAGTTCGAGATGCGCTGCTCCCCCGACGTGCGGATGAGGAGGTCGGGATCGGGACACCCGCTCGTGTACAGGCGGCCGGCGAACGCGTCCTCGTCGATGTCGTCCACGGCGAGGCGGCCATCACGCACGTCGCCGGCGAGCAGGCGCGCCGCGCGCACGAGCTCCGCCCGGCTGCCGTACGAGATGAAGAGATTGAGCGCGAGGCGGTCGTTGCGCGACGTGAGCGTCGTGATGCGCTCCACCGCCGCGGCGACACTCGGCGCCAGGCGCGTCAGGTCGCCGAGGATGCGGACGCGAACGCCGCGCGCGTGCAGCTCCGCCGACTCGCGCGCGATGTACTCCTCCAGGAGCGACATCAGCGCCTGGATCTCGGTGACGGGACGGTGCCAGTTCTCCTGCGAGAACGCGAAGAGCGAGAGCACCTCGACGCCGCACTCGATCGCGCCCTCCACCACCTCGCGCACCGCCTTCATTCCCGACCGATGGCCGAGCGGGCGCGGCAGGTTGCGCTCGCGCGCCCACCGGCCGTTCCCGTCCATGATGATGGCGACGTGCCGCGGTGGCGCGCCGTTCACGCGCACCTGCGCGAGCAGCTCGGCGGACTTCGTGGTGCTGGCCATGCGTGACTCCCCGGAAGCGGTCCGAGCGCGGCTCAGACCTCCATGATCTCCGCTTCCTTGGCCTTCACCAGCTCATCCACGCGGCCGATGTGGTCGTCGTGCAGCTTCTGCAGCTCCTTCTCCGCGTGCTTCTTGTCGTCCTCGGAGACCTTGTCGAGCTTCTTGATCGCGTCGCGCGCGTGGGTGCGGGCGTGGCGCACGGCGATGCGTCCCTCCTCGGCGAGCTTGTGCACCACCTTCACCAGCTCGCGACGGCGCTCCTCGTTGAGCGACGGAATCGGCACGCGGATCACGCCTCCCTGGTTCGCCGGGTTGAGCCCGAGATCGGAGTCGCGGATCGCCTTCTCGATCGCCGAGGTGAGCCCCTTGTCCCACGGCGTCACCGTGAGGAGCCGTGGCTCCGGCGCGGCCACGCTCGCCACCTGCGAGATCGGCATCTGCTGGCCGTACGCATCCACGCGCACGGTGTCGAGGAGCGACGTGGACGCCTTGCCGCTGCGGATGGAGTTGAACTCGCGCTTCGAGTTCTCCACCGCCTTGTCCATCGCCGTCTTGCAGTCCTTCGTGATCTGTTGGATGGAGCTCATTGGACGAGGGTGCCGACGCGCTCGCCGCGAATCGCGCTGGCGACGGCGCCGGGTCGTTGAATGTTGAGCACGATGAGCGGCAGCTGATTCTCCGCGCAGAGCGTGATCGCGGTCTGGTCCATCACGCCGAGCCCCTGCACGATCACATCGCGGTAGCTCAGGCGCTCGTACATCTCGGCCGTCGCATCCTTCCGCGGGTCGGCCGAGTAGATGCCGTCGACGCCCGTGGCCTTGATGATCACGTCCGCCTTCATCTGGATGGCGCGGAGCGCGGCCGCGGTGTCGGTGGAGAAGTAGGGGTTGCCCGTGCCGGCGGCGAAGATGACCGTGCGCCCCTTCTCGAAATGCCGGAGCGCGCGGCGCCGGATGTACGGCTCCGCCACTTCCTCCATGCGGATCGCCGTCATCACGCGCGTGTCCACCCCCTTCTTCTCGAGGATGTCCTGCATGGCGAGCGCGTTGATGATCGTGCCGAGCATCCCCATGTAGTCGGCGCCGACGCGGTCCATGCCCATCTTCGAGAGCTGCGAGCCGCGCACGATGTTGCCGCCGCCGATCACGAGACCGACGGCGACCCCCATCTGCACGACGCCGCGTACCTCGTCCGCCAGGCGATCGAGCACGTCGAAGTCGAACCCGACCCCCTTGTCGCCGGCGAGCGCCTCGCCGGAGAGCTTGAGGAGGACCTTTCCGTACTTGAGCGCCGTCACGGAGCGACTTACTCCTGCCCCATCTGGAAGCGCGCGAAGCGGCGCACGACGATGTTCTCGCCGACCTTGGCGGAGAGCTCCGTCACCAGGTCGCCGATCGTCTTCTTCGGGTCGCGGATCCACTCCTGCGACAGCAGCGCCACCTGCTTGTAGTACGCCTCCACCTTGCCATCCACGATCTTCGGGATGAGGTGCTCGGGCTTGCCGCTCTCGCGCACCTGCTGCTCGTAGATCCGACGCTCCTTCTCGATCGCGTCGCCCGGCACGCCCGACTTGTCCACGGCGAGCGGCGCCGCGCTGGCGATGTGGAGCGCGATCTCCTTCACCAGCTCCTTGAACTCGGGGCTGCGCGACACGAAGTCCGTCTCGCAGTTCACCTCCACCAGCACGCCGACCTTGCCGTTGTGGTGGATGTAGCTGGAGATCTGCCCCTCGGTGGCCTCGCGGCCGGCGCGCTTCTCCGCCTTCGCGATCCCCTTGGCGCGGAGCAGCTCCACCGCCTTGTCCATGCTGCCGCTCGTCTCCTCGAGCGCCTTCTTGCAGTCCATCATTCCCGCGCCGGTGCGCTGACGCAGCTCCTGGACATCCTTCGCCGTAAACGTGGTCGTCGCCATCGTCGATCTTCCTTCACGCGTTCGCGTGCATGAGTCTCGAGTGTCATCACCTCGGCCCGCGCGGCGCACGGCGCCACGGGGCGGAACACTCGCTCGGTTTCACGAGAACGCCGCCGGCGCGGTGCCGGCGGCGTACCCAGTTTACTCCGGAATCGGGTCCGGCACTACCCGCGGGAGCGTGCGGCTCACTCGCCCGCGTCGTCTCCCGCCTCGCCGCCCTCGGAGCCCTCGCCGCCTTCGCCCGCCTCGCCGTGCTCCTCACCGGGCGCCTTGAGCCGGGCCGCGATCGCCTCGGGCTTCGCCCGGCGGCGGCGCGGGCGCCGGCGACGGCGCCGATCGCCCTCTTCCGACGACTCGCTGCCCCGATCGGAGCTGTACGTCGTCATCCCCTCCCCCTCCTCCTCCACCTCTTCGCGCTTCGGCGCCGCCAGCCGCGCCTCGGCGATCGTGTCCGCGATCGCGCGCGTGATCAGCTCCACCGAGCGGATCGCGTCATCGTTCCCGGCGATCGGGACGGTGATGAGATCGGGATCGGCATTCGTGTCCACGATCGCCACGAGCGGGATGCCGAGCTTGTTCGCCTCGGTGACCGCGATCCGCTCCTTCTTGGAGTCGATCACGA
>CAMLEQ010000328.1 GCA_946479015.1 uncultured Gemmatimonadota bacterium
CGAGCCCCGGCAGGTGGATCAGCACCGACGCGCGCATCCCCGTCCCGGTGTTCGTCGGACACGACGTGAGAAACCCGAACTCCTGGTGGTACGCGAACGGCACGCGCCCGCCCAGTTCCTCGTCGATCCGCTCGATCGTCGCGTACGCCCCGGCGAGGTCGAATCCCGAGCGGAGCGTCTGCAGCCGCAGGTGATCTTCCTCATTCACCATGACGCCCGTGCCGTCGCCGAGAAACACCGCCGCGCCGCTCCGCACCGGATGCTGCGGATCGAGTCCCGCGAGCTCCCGGCTCACCAGGTGCCGCTCGTGCAGCAGCAGGCGATCGGACGGCGGCAGCTCGTCCACGCGCACGAGCAGGTTGTGCCGGAGCGCCGCCGCCCCCTCCACCGCCTCTCGCACCCGCGCCAGCACCCGCAGCCGCTCTCCATCGCGCGCCCGTCCGGGGAACGCGAACCCCTCGATGTTCCGCGCGAGACGGATCCGCGTCGAGAGCACGATCCCCGAGTGCTCCCCCGAGGCCTCCAGCCAGCTCACGCCCCCATCAGGGAGCAGCGACAGGTCCAGCATCACTCCAGCACCTTGATCTGGTCGCGCAGGCGCGCGGCCTCCTCGAACTGCTCCTGCTCCACCGCCCGCCGCAGCCGGTCGCGAAGCTCGGCGAGCACCGTGGCGCCCTCGGCGACGTGCGGGAGGGGAGCCTGGTAACGCTTCCCCTGATGCCGCGAGTTCCCGTGCACCCGCCGCAGCAGGTCGCGCAGCGTCGGCTCGAACGCCGCGTAGCAGTACGCGCACCCCAGCCGCCCGGTATTGCGGAAATCGCGCAACGTCCCGGAGCAGAAGGAGCACCGCGTCCCCTCCACCGCCGATGCCGGAAGCTGCTTCTGCACCGACAGGATGAAGTCGGTGAGCGGCTGCTTCGGCGAGCTGAGCTGCGTCTCGATCCCCCGCTCCGCCGCGCACTTCTCGCAGAGGTGCAGCTCCGTCACCCCCTGCGCGTCGGACCGGGTGAGCGTGATCACCGAATCCCGCTCCCTGCAATTGTCGCACAACATCAGGCCACTACCTCGCGAACATCGGTGTCCCGCAGCCGCCCATCCTCCAGCAGCAACGTACGGTCGGCCCGCCCCGCCAACGAGCGGTTGTGGGTCACCACTACCATGGCCACCTCGAGCTCGCGCACGATCTCCACGAACTGGTCGTGCAGCCGCTCGGCGTTCAGGTGGTCGAGGTTGCCGGACGGCTCGTCGGCGAGCACCACCGCCGGATCGATCGCCAGCGCCCGCGCCACCGCCGTGCGCTGCTGCTCGCCCCCGCTCAGCTCCGACGGCCGGTGCGTCATCCTGCCGCTCAGCCCCACCCGCGCCAGGAGCTCCTCGGCCCTCGACCGCGCCCGCCGCGGCTCCCACCCGGCGATCCGGAGCGGCATCATCACGTTCTCCAGCGCCGAGAACTCGCGCAGCAGGTGGTGGAACTGGAACACGAATCCCACCTTCTTGTTGCGCAGCCGCGCCAACTCCTCGTCCACCAGTCCGTGCAGCGGCACCCCATCGAGCACCACGTAGCCGCGCGATGGCCGGTCGAGCGCGCCGAGCAGGTGCAGGAGCGTGCTCTTCCCCGCGCCGCTCGCGCCCACGATCGCCACCATCTCGCCACGGCGTACCTCGAGCGTCACGCCGTCGAGCACGGGTATCATCCCCCCGTCCCCGCCGACGTACGACTTGGCCAGGTCGCGGGCCTCCACTGCCGCCGTCATTCGTGCCGGATGGCCTCCACCGGGTAGAGCCGCGCCGCCTGCAGCGAAGGGTAGAGCGTCGCCAGGGCGGCGATCGCGACGCTCGCGGCGACGATCAGCACCACGTCCCACGGCTGGATCGCCACCGGAAGGTGATCGATGAAATATACCGATGGGTCGAGGGAGATGAACTTGCCGCGGTCGAGCGCCACCCCGACGGTCACACCGAGCAGCACCCCGAGCAGCGTGCCCACCGCCCCGATCACCAATCCCTGGGTGAGGAAGATCCGCCGGATCGAGCGCGACGGCATCCCCATCGCCTTCAGGATCCCGATCTCGCGCGTCTTGTCCTTCACGACCATCGTGAGCGTGCTCACGATGTTGAACGCCGCCACCACCACGATGAGCAGGAGGATCACCCCCATCGCCAGCTTCTCCAGCTTCAACGCCTGGAAGAGCGAGGAGTTCTGCTCCTGCCAGTCCACCACCCGGTACGGGTAGCCGAGCCGGTCCGCCAGCTTCACGCCGACCTTGCCCGCATCCCAGCGCGAGGTGGTCCGGGCCTCGATCCCCGTCACCCCCTCGCCGAGGCCGGCGAAGACCCGTGCCTGATCGAGCCCGATGTACACGTACGAGTTGTCGTACTCGTACATCCCCGTCTCGAAGATCCCCGTCACCTCGAACTGGTACATGCGCGGCACGTACCCCCCCACGGCGGCGTTGAACTTCGCGCCAGCGGGAGAGATGAGCGTGATCTTGTCCCCGGGCTGCACGTTGAGCCGCTCGGCGAGCCGCTCCCCGAGCACCGCGCCGCGCCCCTCGCCGTCCGAGCTCGCGAAGCGGAAGTCCCCCTCCCCTTTCTTCGCGTGCCGCCGGATCTCCGTCACCTCGGGCACCCCGGCCCCCTGGGGCGGAATCCCTTGCACGAACACCCCCTCCGCGTAGTCGTGCCCCGCCGTCGCCAGCCCCTGGGTGAGCACGAAGGGGGCCGCGGCCACGACACCCGGCTGCTTCCGAACCTTCTCCAGCGTCCCCTTCCAGTCGCTCATCTTGAGGTCGTCGCCGAACGTCAGCACGCGCAGGTCGGGGCTTCCCACGAGGATCTTCTCCCGCAGGTCGTCCTGCATCCCGGTCATCACGCCGTTGATGATGATCAGCGCGCTCACCCCCACCAGCACGCCGCCCATGGCGATCACGCTGATGAAGGAGAAGAGGCGCGACCCTCCGCGGCTGCGGAGGTAGCGCCAGGCGATCGACAGCTCGAGCCTGCTCATTCGGGGCGCATCGTGGGAAAGAGGATCACGTCCTTGATGTTCGGAGTGTCGGTGAGATACATGAACAGCCGGTCGATCCCCATGCCGACGCCGCCCATCGGCGGCATGCCGTACTCCATCGCGCGGAGATAGTCCTCGTCCACGCCGCTCGCCTCCAGGTCGCCCGCGGCACGCAGCCGCGCCTGCGCCTCGAAGCGCCGGCGCTGGTCGAGCGGGTCGTTCAACTCGCTGAACGCGTTCGCCAGCTCCTTCCCCCGCGCGAACAGCTCGAACCGCTCCGTGAGCGTCGGATCCCCGCGCTTCGGCTTCGCCAGCGGCGAGAGCTCCACCGGATAGTCCACGACGAACGTGGGCTCCACGAGCCGCGACTCCACGAGCGCCTGGAACAGCTCATCGAGCAGCTTGGGGCGGCTCAGATCCGCTACGTGTTGGACACCGTGATGCACCGCCGCGTTCCGCAGGGCGTCGTCGCTCATCGCCATGGCGCGCGCGCCGAGGGCGCGGTCGAGCGCGGGCAGCCACTCGATGCGCGGGAAGGGGGGCGCGATCACGGGGACGCGCTCCGCGAGCTCGGGGAAGGCGCGCATCGTCTCGGCCGCATGCGACACGAGCGCCTCCACCACGTCCATCATGTCGCGATAGTCGGCGTACGCCTGGTAGAACTCGAGCATGGTGAACTCGGGATTGTGCGTACGGTCGATTCCCTCATTGCGGAAATCGTGCCCGATCTCGTACACCCGGTCGTACCCGCCCACGATCAGCCGCTTCAGATACAGCTCATCCGCGATGCGCAGAAAGAGCGGCACGTCCAGCGCGTTGTGGTGCGTGGTGAACGGACGTGCGGCGGCGCCGCCGTAGAGCGGCTGCAGCACCGGCGTCTCCACCTCGAGGAAGCCGCGCGCGTCGAGGAAGGCGCGGATCGCCGTGATCAGCCGCGAGCGCGCCACGAACAGCGCGCGCACGTCGGCGTGCACCGCCAGGTCGGCATAGCGCTGGCGATAGCGCTGCTCGGGATCCGAGAACCCCGAGTGGCGCACCACCTTGCCCTCCACCACCTCCTCCTTGCCGAACGGAAGTGGCCGGAGCGACTTCGCCAGCACCTCGAACGACGCCACGCGCACCGTGATCTCCCCCGTCCGCGTGCGAAAGAGCGATCCCTCCACCCCCAGCACGTCGCCGATGTCCAGGAGGTTCAGCACCCCGTACCGCTCGGCGCCCAGATCATCTTTGCGGAAGTAGAGCTGGATCCGCCCCGACTGATCGGCCAGGTTCGCGAAGGTCGTCTTCCCCTGGTCGCGCCAGGAGATGACCCGCCCCGCCACCCGCACCCGCTCTCCCTCCGTCGCGCCGGCCCCCGCCTCCGCCCCATCCTCCGCGCCCTCCAGCGCCTCCCGCGCCTCGAGAATGGAGTGCGTGCGGTCGTAGCCGTACGCGAAGGGTGGAATGCCGAGCTCCGCGAGCCGGTCGAGCTTCTCGCGTCGCGCCTTCAGCACGAAGTTCAGTTCTTCCCCGCTCACGCCACCGCCTGGCTCGCGCCGAACTTCTTGAGGTACGCCTCGATGAACGGATCGATCGCGCCGTCCATGACCTTCTGGACGTCGGCGACCTTCAACTCCGTCCGGTGATCGTTGACCATCGTGTACGGCTGGAAGACGTAGCTGCGGATCTGGTTGCCGAACGAGACGTCGGTCTTCGCCGCATCCATCGCCGCCTTCTTCTTCTCGCGCTCCTCCACCTCGCGCTGGTAGAGCGCGTTCTTGAGCATCTTCATCGCGGTCGCCTTGTTCTTGAACTGCGACCGCTCCTGCTG
>CAMLEQ010000329.1 GCA_946479015.1 uncultured Gemmatimonadota bacterium
TCCCGTGGCCACCGCGGCGCAGGAGAAGGCTGCCGCCCCCACCGCGGCGGCCAAGACCTCCCCCGCCGCCCGCCGCATCGCCGCCGACGAGCGGATCGATCTGGCCACCGTCCCCGGCACCGGCCCGGGAGGGCGGGTGACGAAGGGAGACGTTCTCGGCGCGCGGGACGCGGGGCGCGGGGCGCGGGAAGCCACGGCGCCCGCTCCGGCCCCCCAGCCTCCGGCGCCGAGCGCGCCCCGCGCGCCGCAGCCCGCGTCCCGCGACGGCCGCGAGACCCGCGAGAAGATGACCACGCGCCGCCGGCGGATCGCGGAGCATCTCCTCGAGTCGCAGCACGCCACCGCGCACCTCACGACGTTCAACGAGGTGGACATGTCGGCGGTGATGGCGCTGCGCGAGCGGATGAAGGAGCGCGTGGAGAAGGAGCACGGCGTCAAGCTCACCTTCATGCCCTTCTTCGCGAAGGCCGCCGTGATGGCGCTCGAGGCCTACCCCGCGGTCAACGCGCAGATCGACGGCGACGAGATCCTCTACAAGCACTACGTCAACATGGGCATCGCCGTCGCGTCCGATCAGGGGCTCGTCGTCCCCGTGATCAAGGACGCCGATCGCAAGGGCGTGCTGGAGTTCAGCCGCGAGCTGAGCGCCGTCGCGCGCCGCGCGCGCGACGGGAAGCTGACCATGGACGACCTCACCGGCGGGACGTTCACCATCACCAACGGCGGCGTCTTCGGCTCCCTCGTCTCGACGCCGATCCTCAACTATCCGCAGGTCGGCATCCTCGGGCTGCACAAGATCCAGGACCGGCCGGTGGCCGTGGACGGCAAGGTGGAGATCCGCCCGATGATGTACATCGCCCTCTCCTACGACCACCGCCTCGTGGACGGCCAGCAGGCCGTGCTCTTCCTGGTGCGCGTGAAGGAGCTGATGGAAGACCCGGCGGCGATGCTGATCGCCTGACGCGCGCGCCGCGTCGGGCGCACTCTCTACACTTACGACCATGCCAGATATTCAGAACGCCGATGTCGTCGTGATCGGCGGTGGACCGGGCGGGTACGTCGCGGCCATCCGCGCGGCGCAGCTCGGCCTCTCGACGGTCTGCGTCGAGATGGACAAGACGCTGGGGGGCACCTGCGTGAACGTCGGGTGCATCCCCTCCAAGGCGCTCCTCACCTCCAGCGAGCACTTCGAGTTCGCGCGCAAGCACGCCGGCGAGCACGGCATCCGGGTGGGCGACGTGTCGCTCGACCTGCCGGCGATGCTCGCGCGCAAGGACGAGGTGGTGGGGCAGAACACGCGCGGGATCGAGTTCCTCTTCCGCAAGAACAAGATCACCTGGGCGCGCGGGCGCGGCGTCCTCAAGCCAGGGAACGTGGTCGAGGTCACCGACGCCGCCGGCGCGATGACCCCATGGCGCGCCGGCAGCGTGATCATCGCCACCGGCTCGGTGCCCGTGGAGCTCCCCTTCCTGCCGTTCGACGAGGAGCGCGTGCTGTCGAACGTGGGCGCGCTGCAAATCCCGGAGGTGCCGGAGCGGCTGCTGGTGATCGGCGGCGGCGTCATCGGGCTCGAGCTCGGCTCGGTGTGGCGCCGCCTGGGCGCGTCGGTGACGGTGGTCGAGCTCCTTCCCACGATCCTGGCCGGCAACGACGCCGACGTGGTGAAGGAGGCGGATCGCACCTTCCGCAAGCAGGGGCTCGACATCCGCACCGGCACGCGGGTGACCGGCGCGCGGCGCGACGGCGCGCGCGTGCTCGTGGACGTGGAGAAGAACGGCACCGCCGAGACGCTCGAGGCGAGCCACGTGCTCGTGTGCGTCGGACGGAAGCCGTCGCTCGCCGGGATCGACGCCGCGGCGCTGGGGCTCGCGCTCGGGAAGCGCGGCGAGATTCTCGTGGACGACCAGATGCGCACCAACCTCCCCGGCGTGTACGCCATCGGCGACTGCGTCCCCGGCCCGATGCTCGCGCACAAGGCGGAGGAGGAAGGCGTGGTGGCGGCGGAGGTCATCGCCGGACAGGCGGCACACATGCACTACCGGTCGATTCCGAGCGTGGTGTACACCTGGCCGGAGATCGCCGCGGTGGGGCTCACGGAGCAGCAGGCGCGCGAGAGCGGACGCGAGGTGCGGGTGGGGAAGTTCCCCTACTCCGCCAACGGCCGCGCGCGTACGGCGGGCGAGACGTCGGGGTTCGTGAAGATCATCGCCGACGCCCGCACGGACGAGCTGCTCGGCGCGCATCTCATCGGCCCCAACGCGTCGGAGCTGGTGAGCGAGGTGGTGCTCGGCTTCGAGTTCCAGGGATCGAGCGAGGACATCGGGATCACGGTGCACGCGCACCCGACGCTCAGCGAGGCGACGAAGGAGGCCGCCCTGGGCGTGCTCGGCCGGGCGATCCACATCTAGCGCGTGCCGGAGCTCCGCCCGCTCGCGCCGGCGCATCTCCACGATGCGCTCGCCATCGTGCACGATGCGGTGGGGGACACCGCGTACGAGCCGTCGCTCGTCGAGTGGCTGCGGAGCGCGCTCGCCGCGCCTGGCGAGGAGGCACGAGGCACGGGGGCGTGGGCCGGCGAGGAGCTCGCGGGGGTGATGGTGCACGGCGCGTTCGCCGGCGCCGTCGGCGCGGGACGGCTGCACCTCGTGGCGGTGGCGCCGGGGTGGCGGGCGCAGGGGGTCGGTCTCGCCCTCGTGACCCACGCCGTGACGGAGCTGCGCGCGCACGGCGCCCGCTTCCTGCTCGCCGAGGTGCCGGACGACGCGGAGGCGCTCGGCGACTACTGGGCGTTCCTCGCGCGTTGCTGGTTCCACGAGGAGGCGCGCGTGGACGGTCTCGTGCGCGAGGGCATCGCCCTCGCCTTTCTCCGGCGCGATCTCGCGGCGTGAGCCGTCGATGGATGCGACGCGGGGAGAGCCGGCCGGCTCTCCCCGCGTCGCGTTTCACCCGTGGGTCGGTGCGCTCAGCGCGGAGCGCGCGAGGTGTCGCGCGCCGTGCCCGGAGGGGTCGAGTCGTTCCCCATCCGGGTGTGCGACGAGTCGTGGGACATCCCCGCCCCGGTGGTGTCCCGGTTGAGCGGAGGGGAAGTCGTGCGCGAGCTGTCGCGGGAGAGCGAATCGCGCGACAGCGAGTCGCGCGAGCTGCCCGTGAGCGACGTGTCGCGGGACCCGCTCATCGAGGTGTCGCGGGACATGTTCATCGACGAGTCGCCGGACATGTTCATCCCCGTGGAGTCGCTCGCCGCGCCGGTGCGCGACGTGGTGCTGTCGTGCATCCCGCCGCCGCGCTGCGCGCCGCGCGTGCTCTCGTGCGTCATCGGCTCGGAGCGCGTGGAGTCCGCCGGCGGGCGAATGCGCCCGGCGTTCCCCGAGGTGTCCTTCGCGGTTCCCTTCACGTTCCCCGTGCCGCCGCCGACGACCTCGCCGCCGGACTCGGTGGTCGTGGTCTGCGTGGTGAATCCGAGATTGAGCGCGCTCAGCACGTCATCCAGGTTCTTCCCCGTGATCCCCTTCTGCTTCCGGACGCACGCGATGCCCTGCCGCGTCCGCCGGCCGACGACGCCGTCGGGGTTACCGGCGTTGCAGCCGGCATCGTTGATGGCCGTCTGGAGCTGCTTCACCTGGTCGGGGGTGAGCCCGAGGTTGCGTCCGTGCGAGCGGTTCTTCGTGTAGAGCCGCCCTTCGGCCGAGCTCTGCACGGTGCTCGTGTCACGGCTCGTGCCGGTATCGGCGGCCGCACCGGTCGAGCTCACGCCGCCCGCGCCGCCGACCGTGGAGCCCGTGTCGCGCCGGACCGTGGTATCGGTGCCGTTGACTCCGCCATTGACGCCGCCGCTCACTCCACCATGGACGCCGCCCGTGGCTCCGCCGGAGACGCCGCCGCCGGCGGCCCCCGTCGTCCCGGTGGCGCCCGTGGCACCGGAGACGCCACCGGTGCTCGTCCCGGCGTTCCCGCCGGTGGCGCCGGCACCGGTCCCGCCGTTTCCGCCGGTCCCGCCCGCTCCGCCAGTTCCCCCGCCACCACCCTGGGCCAGCGCGAAAGCGGGCGCAAAGGCGATCGCCGCCACCGCTATGAACTTGTTCCTCATTCCGTCCTCCAAGACTGCGATA
Organism: uncultured Gemmatimonadota bacterium; assembly: GCA_946479015.1. Next base: position 4,110 of record CAMLEQ010000329.1, read on the forward strand.
TGACCCTCTTCTCTACTGCTCACTCGCCGGCATCGTCCCGGCAGGGAGGGGTCCTGGCGCAATCTCCAGACCGCGCACGCGCAAACACTCGGTGTAGGTCACATGAAGAAACGAGCGCCGGCCACGTGGACGAGGCCGGCGCTCGGTGTTGGCGGACGGAAGCCGGGGCTCAGCGAGCGCGCAGCACCGCGGCGGCGCCGATCGCCGCACCGACCGCCACCGCACCCATCGTCGCGGCGATCGCGATCATCGGGCTCACGGTGAGCTGGCGGCGCCACCAGGGGGTGGACTCCGGCGCGCTGGCCGGCAGCGATTCCATGATGCGCTCCATCACGTGCACCGGCGTCTTCATCTCGCGGCGCACCTGCACCTCGCGCTCGATGCGCAGCCAGAAGTCCACGTCGCGCACGGCGTCACCCTGACGGGCGGCCGTCTCGGACAGCTCGCCATCGAGCCAGGCATGGACATTCTCGGGAGTGGTGCGCCCGGTGAGCGGGACTTCGCGATCGGCGATCGGGCGAGCAACCGGGAACTCACGCGATGCGGGCGTGGGCTGGTCGATCCGGCGCTCTCTGGGGTCAAGGTTGTCGAGCATTATGCGTACTTTTCCTCAAGAAGGGCCTGGAGCGCCTCGCGCGCGCGGTGCACGCGCATTTTCAGTGCCCCGACTGTGGTACCCAGCAAGTC
>CAMLEQ010000330.1 GCA_946479015.1 uncultured Gemmatimonadota bacterium
CGCGCGCCGGCGGCCGCCGAGCGCATCGATCTCCTGCTCGCCACCGATCTACTCGGCGAGGGCGTGAACCTGCAGGACGCGTCCGTGGTGGTGCACCTCGATCTGCCGTGGACCCCGGCGCGCATGGAGCAGCGCGTGGGGCGCTCGCGGCGCATCGGCGCGCGGCACGCGCGCACCGCGGTCTACGCGCTGGCGCCCCCCGCCGCGGCGGAAGCGCTCCTCCGCGCGGAGGAGCGCCGCCGCGCCAAGCTCCGGGAGGCCGAGCGCGCGGTGGGCGCGGCGGGAATCATCCTGCCGCCGCTCGCGCCAGGCGAGGGCGATGGCACCGTACGGCTCGGCGAGCGGATCGCGCGCGAGCTGGAGCGGTGGCGCGAAGACGCGGGCGCCGGAGCACGGGGCGCGGGGGGATGGGTCGGGGGCGCATCGGACGCGGGCGCGCCGGACACGGCCGCCCCGGCCATCGCCGTGGTGTGCGCTCCCCGCCCCTTCACCCTGGCACTGGCACGAGTCGCTGGCGGTTGGTGCCTCGCCGCCGCGCTGAACACCGACGCGCCGAGCGAGGACCCGGCGGTGGTGCTCGACGCCGTGCTCCTCGCCGGCGGCGAGGACGCGCGGCCACCGGCCGCCGAGTCGGTCGATGATGAAGTCGTTGCCGCCGCGCTCGCGCGCGTGGAGCGGTGGGTCGCGGAACGCGCAGGGCGCCTCGCGGCGGCGGGGGCGATCCCCATCCACGCCGGCGCGCGCCGCGCGGTGATCCGCCGCATCTCGGCGATCGCCGCGCGCGCGCCGCACCACCGGCGCCCGGAGCTCGCGCGCCTCGCCGCACGCGCGCGGCGGGCGGTCACCTCCACGCTCGGTATCGGCGCCGAGCGTGTGCTCGGCGAGCTCGCCACCCGCGCGCTCCCCGATGAGGCGTGGCTCCGCGCGCTCGACGACTTCGCGCGGGAGCACGATCGCGTGGCGGAACCCGAGCGCGGGGAGGGTGGGGAGGGCGAGGAACGCGGCGAGCCCCGGGAGGGCCAGGAACGCGGGGAGCGCGGGGAGCGCGTGGAGCTCGTCGCGGTGCTCGTGGGCGTCGCCGCGAGCGCGAGAGCGCCGGTACTCCACGCTCCGGCACGCTCGCGGCCACACCCTCACTCCGAGAGGAACTCGTCCCGGAAGTAGCCGGCGGGGATCGTCCCCTGCCGCATGAGCTTCTCGTTGAACGCCTTCGCCGAGTACGCCGCACCCTTCCGCTTGCGGTACGCCTCGCGCAGCTCGATGATCGCGTTCTTCCCCAGGTTGTACGTCACCGCCTGCGTGGGCCACTTGGAGTAGCGGTAGATCGCCCGCTGCGCCCCCTCGCACACCGCGCGCGCCTGCGGATCGTCCTTCGCCTTCGCGCACGCGTGCGGGTAGAACGACACGTGCTCGGTGAAGTAGTCGAGCGCCTGGTCGAAGGTCATGCGGCCGGTGTGGAGCCCCACGTCCACGCGCACGCGCACGGCGCGCAGCAGCTGCCCCTGGAGCTCGTACAGGTACTCCCCGGGCGTGTAGAACCCGTACGGCTTCCCCGGCGCCGGCTCCGCCATCAGCTCCTCCGAGTACAGCCCCCACCCCTCGGTGAGCATCGAGTCCTCCCACATCGACGACGAGTCCTCCACCGCGCCCGGCGTGAGCCAGCGGATGTTGGAGATCTCCGCCGCGTGCTGCGTCATGTACTTGAAGTGCCAGTCGTGCCCGGGGAATCCCTCGTGCACCGCGGTGTCGGCGATCGACGCGCGGTTGTTCAGCGCGAGCGCGGCGGGGTCGTTCCCCGTCGGGGTCAGATAGAACCGGCCGACGCCGCTCTTCTTGAACGGCGGCGCCGGGTAGTATGCCGCGTCGATGGTGCTGCGCAGCACCGGCGGCGTGGGGACGACGTCGAGCCGGTAGTCGGCGGGGATGTCGAACAGGTCGCGGTCGCGCCCGTACTGCACCGCGCGCCGCCCCGCCTCGCGGTACCACGCGAACAGCTCGTCGTCGCTCTTCGGCGAGTCCTTCGACAGGTAGTCCATCACCTTCCGCACGCTCTCGCGGCGCGCGTCGGGCGTGTCCCACGACAGCCCGAGCTTCGCGTCCCGCGCCACCCGCTCCGCCACCTCGTACACCTTCCCCTCGTACAGCGCCACCTGCTCGGCGCCGTACTTCCACAGATCCGCCGCGGTGCGCGACACGCGGAGGTTGTTCTTCAGCCGCCAGTCGTACTCCTTCTCCCCCGCCGCGAACCGGTCGGTGGTGTCGTGCGGGTCGTACGCCGTGCCGAGGAAGTCGGCGAACGACGCGTACGCCGCCGCCGCGCCGGATGCGGCCGCCTCCAACCGGCCCTGCACCTCCTGGGCGAACCCCCGGTCGCCGAGGTAGCCGCGCGCCATCTTCGGCAGCGTCTCGCGGAAGTACTCCGCGTTCGCTCGGCTCCCGTCGATCCCGTCGCGCGTCACCATCCGGTGATCGGGGCGGTTCCCGGAGCGAATCCCGGCCTGGAGGTTCTCCTTCGCCGTCGCCACGTACGCCGGCACCCGCTCCAGCCGCGCGATCACGAGCGACCACTCCCGCTCCATGCCGAGCATTCCGCTCCCGGCATCGGTCATCTGCTGGATCTGCCAGTCCACGCCGCGGAAGGGCTCGGCGACGTAGGTGTCCACCGAGCGCTCGTGGTAGCGCAGCTCGCCGAGCTGGTGGAGCGCGAAGCGGAGCTGGGCGCCGAGCACGTCATGGTCGATGCGCTCGCTCGGGGAGAGCGACGCGCGGTCGATCGCCGCCAGCTCCCGCTGCACGCCGCGGTGGAACGCCAGCTCGTCAGCGATCGCCTTCGGCGAGAAGTCACGCAGCGTCCCGTTCACGTCGCGCAGCGCCTCGCTGTAGCCGTCGCCGCCGAGGTAGGTGGAGGTGACCGGATAGAGCTGGAGCACGCGCACGAAGTAGCGGTCGCGCAGCGCGGCGAACGGGGACGAGGATCGCGAGGCGGCGGCGGTCATGGGCGACAGGCGGCGGAAGATCGCGAAGGCGGCGGCGGAGTGGGCGGAGGCGGAGAGGAAGAGTCGGCGGTTCATGGGTGAGGGATGGTAGGACCTGGTGGCTGGACCACCATGAAACGCGTGTGGCGTGTGGGGAACTGACGGGATGAGGAGAAAGGTACGGCGCGTGTAGGCTCGCGTGTAGGCGAACTCTCTCTACAGCCGAGCCTACACGCGCTCTACCTATCTCCTCTACCCGTCAGTCTCCCACACGCCACACGCGTTGTTCGGTGGTCTACCCACCAGGTCCTACCCCCGCGTCCCATCTCCCATCATTCTATGGATAGATTCCGTCATGTCGATCTCCCCTCTCCTATTCGACCTCGACGGCACCCTCGCCGACTCCGTCTCGCTCATCCTGGCGTCGTTCCGGCACACCTTCGCCGCGCACGTGGGCGCCGTACCGCCGGACGAGGCATGGATCGCCGGCATGGGCACGCCGCTCGCCACCCAGCTCCGCGGCTTCGTCCCGGACGAGCGGCTGGTGGAGCGCATGCTCGTCACCTACCGGAGCTTCCAGCACGAGCACCACGACCGCCTGCTGCGCGGCTTCGAGGGGGTGCCGGAGACGCTCGCGCTCCTGCACGCGCGCGGGCACCGCATGGCGATCGTCACCAGCAAGGGGGACGAGCTCGCGGTCCGCGCCCTCCGCCACCTCGTGCTCGACCGGTTCATGGACGCGGTGGTCGGGCTCGACTCCTCGCGCCGCCACAAGCCGCACCCGGAGCCGGTGCACGTCGCGCTCCAGCGGCTGGGCGGGCCGCCGCCGGCGGCGGTGGTCTTCGTCGGCGACTCGCCGCACGACATCGAGGCGGGAAACGCGGCCGGCGTCATCACCGTAGGGGCGCTGTGGGGACCGTTCCCGCGCCCGGCGCTGGAGGCGGCCGCCCCCGCGCACCTGATCGCCGACATCCGAGAGCTTCCGCCACTCCTGCAACGGCTCGGTCTCTCCCCGCATGCCCCACCAGCGCCCTCCACGGAGCCGCTCGGCCCCGACGCCTCGCCCGGTTCCCCCGGCTCCCCCGGCTCGGCAAGTCCCTCCGGCTCGTCCGTCCCGCCGGGCGCTCCCCCGGCTTCCTGAGGAGCGTTCAAACCATCTCCGGTCCGCGCCTGTCCTACCTCCCGACGACACCAAGGCGCTCTCCGGATGCTCGCAGCAACCTTCGACGTGATGTCCGACGCGGCACCCCCGACCCCGGTCGGCGACGCCCCGACCGACGTGTCGCTCGCCGCGGCGGGCGACCGGCGAGCGTTCGAGCGGCTCTACCGTACGCACGTGAACCACGTCTTCTCGGTGTGCGTGCGCATGTGCGGCGACCGGGCGCGCGCCGAGGAGCTCACGCAGGACGTGGTCGTTCGCGTGTGGGAGAAGCTCCCGCTCTTCCGCGGCGAGAGCGCGTTCTCCACCTGGCTGCACCGGCTGGCGGTGAACGTGGTGCTCAACGAGCGAAAGGTGGAGTCGCGCGAGCGCTCGCGCTCCGCGCCTGACGCCGGAGCGGACGACGACGACGGGGATGCGTACGGAGCGAGCGCGCCGCCGTCGCACGCCGACCGGATGGATCTGGAGACGGCGATCGCGACGCTCCCGCCCGGCGCACGGAAGGTGTTCGTGCTGCACGACGTGGAAGGATTCAAACACGAGGAGATCGCCGAGATGCTCGGCGTCACCTCCGGTGGCAGCAAGGCGCAGCTCCATCGCGCC
>CAMLEQ010000331.1 GCA_946479015.1 uncultured Gemmatimonadota bacterium
GGCGTGGGGGTTGTTTTCCCCGCGCGGCGGTGGTGGCGCGTGGGGGGGGGGGGGGGGGGGGGGGGGGCGGGGGGGGGGGGGGGGGGCCGGCGGGCGGGGGGGGGGGGGCCCCCCCCCGCCACGGGCTCACCGCCCGCTGGTCGTGATGGGCGCCGCGGGCACCGGGAAGCCGATCGAGTCCGGCGCCGGCAGCTCGTGCGTGCGCCCCCAGCGAAGCCGCGCGTCGGTGACGCGGTCGGCGCGCTCGATCCACCGCCGCGTGGCGATGTCGAAGCGCGCGAGCACGTTCGGGAGCCAGTACGGCCGGTTCTCCGCCCGCCACGCGCGCTCGTACAGGTCGCGCGTGAGCGCGAACGCGTCGCGCAGGTCCTGGAAGCGGCCGTTGATCCCCGAGATGTCGGCGAGGTCGCGCACGGTGGCCGAGCGGCGCGTCGAGTCGGCGCGCGACGCCCACGCCGATGCGTACAGCCGCGCCGCCTCGTCCGCGAACTGGAACTTCATCCCGATGATGTCCAGCCGCCGCGCGCCCAGCTCGAGCGCATCCAGCGCGTCCCCCTCGCGCAGCGAATCGCTCGCCGCGGCCGCCGCCGCCCGCGCCTCATCCACGAGCACGATCGCCCGCTCCGCGTGCAGCCGGAGCTCGTGCGCCACCGGCAGGATCATCGCCTGCGCCCGCGCCCCCTCCTCCGACCAGGGATCGAGCCAGAACAGGCGGTCGCTGCCGTCGCCCACGCCGGCGCGCGAGAGCGCCGCGTGCGCCGCCATCAGCTCGCGCTGCGCCTCGTCGATCTTTCCAGTGGTGTCGCCGTGGAACACGCGCCCGTAGCTCCGCTGGAAGGCGTCGATGCTCGACTCCCCCGGCTGCCACGCCGCCGCGGCCCCGAACAGCACCGCGTACCAGGTCTGGTTGAAGAGCGACTCGCCGTCATCGTCCCAGGTGGTGTTGAGCATCCCCGTGGCGCCGAGCCGCTGTCCATCGCGCACGAAGCCCTGGATGTTCGGGAGCGCCATCGCGAAGTCGGGGTACACGCGGCTCCAGTTGTTGACGCCCGGCGCCACCCACGTGCGCAGCCCCGCCGAGGTGTACGGCGTGAGGTACCGGTCGTACCCGCCCTGGCGCGGACTGTACACCCAGGCCACGGCGACGAGATCGTGCGGGAGGCTCTTCACGAGCTCCGGATCGTTCATCGCCATGTCTCCCCAGAACAGGAAGGTCTTTCCGCTGGGGCGGAGCTCCTGCTCGATGCGCTTCAGGAAGTCGAGGTACACCGCGCCGAGCCCCTCGCGCCGCACGCGCTCCTCCGTCTGGCCGCGCCCGAGCTCGAACGTCTCGTCGGCGCCCAGGTGCACGAACCGGCTCGGGAAGAGCGAGTCGATCTCCGCGAACCAGGAGCGGATGAGCGGGAGGGAGCCGGGCTGCCCCGGCGCCAGTACGTGTCCGTGCGGGGTCTCCGCCAGCGGCGCGTACTGCTCCCACTTCAGCACGTGGTGCAGGTGGCCGAACGCCTCCTGCTCGGGGATCACCTCCACGTGGTACCGCCGCGCGTACGCCACGAGCTCGCGCACCTGCGCGTGCGTCATCGCGCCGCCCGGGGGCGCGACGAGCGGGTGCGAGGCGTACTCGAGCGTGTGCTCGAAGTACGGCGAGTAGACGTTGAGCTTGTACGCGGCGAAGGTGCGGATCTGCTTCTTCTGGAACTCCAGCGTCGGCACGGGGCCGCGCGAGATGTCGTCGTGCAGGCCGCGCCACCGCATCGCCGGCCAGTCGCGGATGGTGGCCCGCCAGAGGCGCGCCCGCGCGCCGTGGCCATCCACGAGCTGCGCCAGCGTCTGCACGCCGTAGAAGACGCCCGCCGCCGTTGCGCCGACGATCTCGACCCGGCGGCCGGCGCCGATGAGCGCGTACCCCTCGGCGTGCATGGCGTCGTCGAAGCGCACCCCCGCGCGCTGGAGCGCGCGCCGGCCGGCGGCGCTCCCGGCGCGCAGGAGGGTGACGCGCACGGCGCCGTCGGCGCCGCCCGCGCCCACGGACGCATGGATGCCGCGCGCGCGGAGCGTGCGCGCGAGGTCGCGCGCGGCGAAGCGATCGGCGCTGTCCGCGGGGAGCGCGATCGCGACCCCCGCGCGCAGCGCGGTGGTGCCGTGCGTGGCGATCTCGCGGGGCGCGGGCACCAGCACCGGGCCGGAGGCGGCGGAGTCCTGCGCCGCGGCCGCCGCGGGCGTCTGGGCGGCGCCGCGCGAGGCGGCGAGCGGAGAGATCGCGAAGCTCGCCGCCAGCAGCCAGGCGAGCGGAGTCGTGCGATTCGGCATCGTGGTCACGCTGGGTTCCTGCTCCTGTGGGGTGGAGGGTGGAGGGAGTGGCGAGCGACGGGAGCGCAGGGCGTCACTCCGGCGTGTACGGTTCCAGGCCGCCGCGCGTCACGCGATGCGAGACGAGCGGCAGCGGCGGCTCGGCGGCGTCGGCGATGCGGATCGCCTCGCGCAGCGCGGCGCGTCCCAGCTCGATGCCTGCGGCGTCGCGCGCGAAGATCGTGGCCAGGGGCTCACCCGCCTGCACGCGGTCGCCGGGCTTGGCGGTGATCACGAAGCCGACGGTCGGATCCACGACGTCCTCCATGCGGGTGCGCCCGCCGCCGAGGGCGATGATTCCCCGCCCGATCGCGCGCGGCTCCACGCGCGCCACCACGCCCCGCTGCGGCGCCACGAACAGCTCACACGCCTCCGCCTGCGGGAGCACTGCCGGATCCTCGACCACGCCGGGGTTCCCCCCCTGCGCCTCGATGATCCGGGCGAACTTCTCGGCCGCGCGCCCCGAGGCGATCGCCTCCGCCATGCGCGCACGCGCCTCCTCGCGGGAGTGCGCCGCGCCCCCGAGCACGAGCATCTCGGCGCCGAGCGCGTACGTCACCTCCATGAGATCGGGCGGCCCCTCCCCCTTGAGCGCGTGGATCGCCTCCTCCGTCTCGAGCGCGTTGCCGCACGCGCGGCCGAGCGGGCGGTCCATCGCCGTGAGCAGCGCCACCACCTCGCAGCCGTGATCGGCGCCGAGGTCGATCATCGTGCGCGCGAGCTCGACGCCACGCTCGAGCTCGGGAACGAACGACCCCGAGCCGCGCTTCACATCGAGCACCAGCGCCGTGAGCCCTTCCGCGAGCTTCTTGCTCATGATGCTCGCGGCGATGAGCGGCACCGATTCCACCGTCGCCGTCGCGTCGCGCAGCGCGTACATCTTGCGGTCCGCGGGGGCGATCTCCGCCGTCTGACCGAGGAGCGCGCACCCGATGCGCTCCACCTGCGCGCGCGCCTCGGCGAGCGTGAGGTCGGTGCGCATCCCGGGAATCGCCTCGAGCTTGTCGAGCGTGCCGCCGGTGTGCCCGAGGCCGCGCCCGGACATCATCGGCACGGCCACGCCGAGCGAGGCAATGAGCGGGGCGAGGACGAGCGAGACCTTGTCGCCGACGCCGCCGGTGGAGTGCTTGTCGACGCGCGCGATGGGGAGGTGCGAGAGGTCGAGCGTGGCGCCGGTGCCGAGCATCGCGTCGGCGAGCGCGGAGGTCTCCGCGCGATCGAGACCGCGCAGGTAGACGGCCATGAGAAAGGCGGCCATCTGGTAATCCGGAACGTGTCCGGCGGCATAGGCGCGCACGAGCGCGCGCCACTCCCCCGCCTCGATCCTCCCGCCATCACGTTTTCGCTCGATCAGCCGGTACGCGAGCATTGACCCGTCTGTGGGGTATTCCTACCTTGGTCGGCGAGCAGGCCCGCCGCCGGCGGAGCAGAGTGCCAGCGCTCCGCCATCCTCGAGAACCCAAATGTCGGAGTTTCCATGCTCGCGCGCTACCTCGCAGTGGGTGCCGCTCTCCTGATCGGCGCGCAGGTCGCGCCGGCGCAGGCGACGCAACCGGCGGAATCGGCCACGGGGCACATTGCCGCCGGCGATCGCGCGCACGACGCGATGAAGCCGGTCGAAGCGCTCCAGCCCTAGCCGGGGCCGATCCCCGCCGCCTCGAGCGATTACGAGGCGGGGGGGAAGCCCCAGCGTGAGGGGGAGGACCACGGCGGTTGCTAGCCCGACAAGGCGAAGCAGAAGCAGTTCTACGCCGAAGGGGAGCAGTACGCGCAGCGGGCGGTGGCGGTGAAGCCGGACGACGCGGAGGGGCACTTCAACCTCGCGCGCGCGCTCGGGCGCGTGGCGCTCTCGCTGGGGAAGAAGGAGCGGGTGCGGTACGCGAAGCAGGTGCGCCAGGAGGCGTTGCTGGCGCTGCAGCACGACTCCACGCACCCGGGCGCGCTGCACGTGCTGGGACGGTGGAACGCGGAGATCATGCGCCTGAGTGGATTCTCACGATTCATGGCGAAGAACTTCCTCGGCGGCGACGTGTTCGGCGAGGCGAGCTGGGACAAGGCGGTGTCGTACATGGAGCGGTCGGTGGCGCAGGACCCGAACCGGCTGGTGCACCACCTCGACCTGGCGGAGATCTACCGCGACCGCGACAAGCATGGCGACAAGGCGAAGGCCCGTGAGCAGTTCGAGGCGGTGATCAACGGGAAGGAGACGGAGTACAACGATCGGTTCTACAAGAAGCAGGCGGAGGCGGAGCTGGCGAAGCTGGGGGGGTGACCGGAGGGGGGTAGGACCTGGTGGCCAGACCACCGAAGAACGCGTGTGGCGTGTGGGAGACCGACGGGGAGAGGAGATGGGTAGAGCGCGTG
>CAMLEQ010000332.1 GCA_946479015.1 uncultured Gemmatimonadota bacterium
ATGCCGGAGGGTGCATCACCGTCCGTCCCGAGCTCGGCGCGGACACGGTCGCCATCCGCGTGAGCGACACCGGCCGCGGCGTCCCGGCCAGCAAGCACGAGCGCATCTTCGAGCCGTTCGTGCAGCTCGACCGCGACTTCACGAGCTCGCACGAGGGCACCGGGCTGGGGCTCGCCATCAGCCGTGACCTGGCGCGGGCCATGGGGGGAGATCTGACCATCGAGAGCACGGAAGGGGTGGGCTCCACCTTCACGCTCACGCTGCCGCGCGCGGGGCGCTGAGGGGGAGCGTGCTCGACCGGCGCCTCCCCCCTCCGCGCCCCGCGGCGCGGGGATTCAGGATGCCGACCGGGTCGCCTCGACCTCGATCGAGATCCGCACCTCGTTCCCGACGAGGAGCCCTCCCGCCTCCAACGTCTGGTTCCAGGTGAGGCCGAAGTCGCGCCGGTCGAGCTTGCCGGTGGCGCTGAAGCCCACGCGGTCGTTGCCGTACGGATCCTTGAGCCGCCCCTGTTCCTCGACCTCGAGCGTGATCTGACGCGTCACGCCGTGGATGACGAGATCCCCCGTCACCTCCGCGCGTCCCTCGCCGCGCGGCACCACCCGCGTGCTGCGGAAGGTGATGCTCGGGAAGCGGTCGGCGTCCAGGAAGTCGGCGGAGCGCAGGTGAGCATCGCGCTGCTCGACGCGCGTGTCGATGCTCGTCGCGTCGATGGTCGCCTCGACGGACGAACGGGCGGGGTTCGACTCGTCGAGCCGGATCGTCCCCGAGACGTGCGTGAAGCGCCCCTTCACCGTCGAGATCATCATGTGCTTGACGGCGAATTCCACGCCGGTGTGCGCGGGGTCGATCTGCCAGGTGGCGACGGAGGTGGCGGTGGAGCTCTGAGCGTTGGCCATCACGTATCTCCCGTGCGGAAGTGGAGCCGAGGGCGAAAACCCTCAGCACTGAGATATCCAGTCAGTCAACGCGTTCACCCCTCCGGTGGTTCCCCCTCGTCATGCGCAGCGGCGTGGCGGCCGAGGGTGCGCAGCAGGTCCGTCGCCTGACGCTGCGCTTCGGCGTCGAGCCCCGACAGCGCCCGCGCGATGCGGCGCGCGTGGGCCGGGAAGATCCTGCGCATGAGCCGCGCGCCCGCCGGCGTCAGCGCCACGAACGAGGCGCGCCGGTCGTCGGTGGAGCGCCGGCGCTCCACCAGGCCGCGCTCCTCGAGCCGGTTCGCGAGCCAGGTGATGCCGCCGCTCGACACCAGCACCTTCTGCTGCACCTCGCCGAGCAGCAACGGCCCCTTGTGATGGAGCACCTCCAGCACGCCGAACTCGCCCAGGGTGAGCCCGTGCCGCGCCACGTCCGCTCTCGCCTGCGCGGCCACCGCGGCGTGGGCGCGCGACAGCACCACCCACAGGTGGAGGGCGCGCTCCACCTCGGCATCCCGGTCCGATTCCTCTCGCTCGACGTCTCTCATGACGCCGCTGACTTATCGCGCGAGGCCCGGTCAGTCAACCTCGCCCCATCGAGTGCTCCACTCCGGCGGGCGCGTGGCATGCGCGGTGCGCTTCCGGGGGATGGCGGCGCGCCCGACCGCGCGCCCGAACCGCTCTGGGGGAGGAGGTGCATCATGAGGATCGACACGTCGAGGACCATCATCGCCGCGCTCGCGATCGGAGCGTCGGCTGTCGCGGCAACCACCGCCGGCGCGCAGGTCATGGAGCCCACGCGCGCTCCGATCTACTTCGGCATCGCGGCGGGGGCCACGATTCCCACCGGCAGCACGAGCGACCTGCACGGCACGGGGTGGCACGTGCAGGGGTTGGTGGACTGGATGAGTCCCGTGGCGCCCATCGGCCTCCGTGGCGACTTGGGGTTCACCAGCCTCGGTGGCAAGGAGATCTCCGCCGGGAACACGAGCATCCGCGCCGACGATCTGCACATGTGGGCGGGCACGGCGGACGCCGTCTGGATGTTCCGCCCCGCCACTGGCACGTCGGTGATGACCCCCTACGCGCTCGGCGGCGTCGGGCTCTATCACAGCAGCGGCGGGCGCTCGGCCACGACGTCGCTGGGGACCACGCAGACGACGGACGACAGCTCCTGGAACTTCGGGCTGAACTTCGGCGGCGGCGTGATGTTCGATCTCTCCGGCTTCTCGACGTTCGCCGAGGCGAGATTCCACAACGTGTTCAACGCCGGCCGGAACGGGCAGGGGGAGAAGGCGAGCGCGCACTTCATCCCGATCACCTTCGGCGTGCGCTTCGGCGGGCGGTGAGAGGGCGCGCGGCCGCGGGAGGAGGGGTGCTCCGATGACACGAGGGGCGGTACCGACCGGTACCGCCCCTCGTGTCGTTGCACGAGCGCCCGTGCCGCGCCTTACTGCAGCGAGGCCGTGGACGCCACGCCGTTGGTCGTGGAGTCGCTCTTGCTCTCGATCACGAACACCACGCGGCGGTTCTGCTCCGCGCCGGGCTCCGAGCCCCACGCGTTCGGCACCACGAGGCGCGTCTTGCCGTAGCCCACGGCGCGAACCTGATCGCCGAGACCCTGCGACCCGAGATAGGCCTTCACCGCCTCCGCGCGACGGCGGGAGAGGTCGAGGTTGTAGCGCGCCGAGCCCGCGGGGTCCGCGAAGCCCTCGACGGTGATCGTCGAGCCGGGGTAGTACTTCTGCGCGACCTTCGCGAAGCGGTCGAGCGCGGCGTGATCCTCGTCGCGAACCGTCGCGTCGTCGAACGCGAAGTGCACGGGCATGTCGAACTGCACGCCTTCCTCGAGCGCGGTGATCTTCGCGCCGAACTCGGTGCGCAGGCTGTCGAGGTCCTTGCGCAGCGACGCCACATCCACGGTCAGCGAGCTGTCGGCGGCCATGCGCGCGGTGCGCTCGGCGGCGATGCTCGAATCCGTGCGCGCCCGCTCATCGGCCACACTCTGCCTCACGAATCCCTTGGTAGCGCACCCGGCCATCACCGGGGCGACCAGGGCAACTGCCGCGATGGTCTTGATGGTTCCGTTCATGTTTTGCTCCGGTTGTTCCACTCGAGTGAACGATCTTGGGGGACACGCATTCGAACTCTGCCAGAAGCGTGCCCTCATTGCTGCAGTGTGATCTAGGTCACCTCCAACCGGTCGAATGCTGAAGACGCCCGCGAAACCGGGTTTTCGCGAGCGTCTGCCGAACGATCATTGCGAGGCCTGCCGTGACCATGCTCCCTCGTCTATGACGAAGTTCGATCCGGCCCCCGAGCTCCCTACCGATGCGGCGCGCAACGCCACCGCCGCGGCGGTGTCGCTGTGGGCGTGCACGAACGAGAGGGGGAGGGTGGTCATGCCGGGGGGATCGGAGGGTGCGGGACGGGACGGAGTGACGTCAGGCGTCGGTGGATGCGGCCGGAACGATCCCGGCCTGCGTGGCGAGCAGTGCGTCGATCACGATGTCCTCGGAGGTCGCGGGCGGCGCATCGAGCGTGTCCGCGTCGAGGGCGAGGTCCAACTGGCTCGACAGCGCCTTCACGAGGAAGGTGCGTCGGTGGTGCGGCGACGCCCCGCGCTCTCGCAGCGCGTCGATGTGTGCGCGGGTCGCGTACCCCGCGTTGCGCTCCCAGGCGTACGCCGGGTGCTTGCCGGCGAGCATTCCCATGAGCCGATCGCGAGTCACCTTGGCGACGATGGACGCACAGGCGATGCTGAAGCACTTGTCATCGCCGGCCACCACCGCCGTGTGCGGAATCCCCAGCGTCCGGATCGGGCGGCCATCCACGAGCACGTGGTCTGGCGGCGCCGCGAGCCGCTCCAGGGCGCGGCGCATCGCGAGCGCGCTCGCCTGGTAAATGTTCAATCGGTCGATCTCGGCGACCGACGCCGCCCCCAGCGAGAGGGCCACGGCACGCTCGCGGATCAACCGCGCGAGCCGCCGCCGCTCCGGCGCCGGGAGCGCCTTCGAGTCATCCACGCCGCGCAGCGCCCGGGCCTCCGGGGGCATGATCACGGCGCACGCGACGACGGGGCCCGCGAGGGAGCCCCGTCCCACCTCATCCACCCCCGCGATCAGCGACCGGCCGCTCCGACGGATCTCCCGTTCGATGTCCGTCCAGCGACTCCTCCGCGCGGCCCGTCCGGCGCCGCGCTTGCCGGCCGGCACGGGAGATCACTCCTCGCCGGCCTGGCCGACGCGGGTCTTCCGCTCGCGGATGCGAGCCGCCTTGCCGCTCGCATTGCGCAGGTCGTAGAGCTTCGCGCGCCGGACGCGGCCGCGACGCACCACCGTGAGCGCCCCGATCATCGGGCTGTGCACCGGGAAGATGCGCTCCACCCCGACACCGTTGGAGATCTTGCGCACGGTGAACGTCTCGCTGACGCCGCTGCCGCGGCGCGCGATGCACACCCCCTCGAACGCCTGGAGGCGCTCCTTCTCCCCCTCCTTGACGCGCACGTTCACGCGGAGCGTGTCGCCGGGGCGGAACGGGGGGATGTCGGTGCGGAGGTACTCTTTCTGGGTTTCGATGAACGGATGCATAGGACGCTCGGGGCGGATGGTCTGGCCCGGTAGTTGGCTGAAGTGGACAGAACGGGAAAGTTAATTGCCCACCGAGAGTTACGCTAGCCACACCGGCGGGGCGGCCACCCGCGGCCGCCCCCCCGGGGCCTCCCGAACAAGGTCAACCCGCGCGAGGTGGTGTGCATCCTCGGTCCCTCCGGATCGGGCAAGAGCACGCTGCTGC
>CAMLEQ010000333.1 GCA_946479015.1 uncultured Gemmatimonadota bacterium
CACGCCGTCGATGTCGTGGTTGTGGTCGTCCACGAACAGCAGTCCCCCGCGCTCGGCAAAGGCGCGGAGGTTGTCGCGCTCGGCGGCAGTGAAGCGCACCGGCAGGTGGCCGGTCAGGTAGACGAGCGGATAGCGGAATAGCGCCGGCGCGGACAACGGGACGATCACCCCGGCCGGCGCCACGTCGATGGAGGTGTAGCGCGCGATCGAGTCGATCACGTTGGCGGGCAGCAGGGGGGCGCTGTCCCAGTCGCCCGATTCGTACTGCGCGGTGGCGAAGGTGAAGTCGCTCACGGTGCGCCACTCCACGCCGGCAGCGAGTCACGACGCACCGGGGCGCCGCCCAGCGCTCGGCGCACGCGAGCCCATGCCAGCGCCACCTCGTCCGGCGACCCGCGGCGCGTCACGCGCGCCGCCGTATCCAGCACCGCGGCGAGCGCCGGCGCGTCGCCCAGCGCGCCAACGCGCATCACGAGCAGCGTGTCCGCTGCAGCGTCGCGATCGGCGGCAAGCAGTGTGCTCGCGCGCGCGAACGACTCGGCGCGACGCCGCGCCACGGGATCGGCGGTGAAGCGCTGCGCCAGCGTCGCCGTGCTCCCCTTCTCCTTGCCGGCGAGCCGCGCGTGCGCCACGTCCACGATCACCGCACTCGGGCGGCCACGCAGGTAGATGCGCTCCGCCTGGCGAGCACGCTCGATGGCGGCGAGTGCGCGCCGCATCGGCGGCAATGCCTGCGCCGGCTCTCCCTGCTCCAGCGCGCGGCCGGCGTCCCACATCGCGTTGTACGCCTCGAGCAGCGGCTTGTTGAGGGCGAGGATCGGCGTCTCGTCGCCCTCCACGTCCATCGGCGAGCCGGCGTCGGTGCCGGCTGCGCGCGCGCGCTCCAGCAACTGCTCCGGGGTGAGCTTCCCCTCGGGGACGCCCGCTTCTCCCTCTTCGCCGAGCGGCTCGCCGCCCGTACGCTGGAAGACGACGTCCCCCACTCGCTTGCGCAGCCGAGCCTGGTCGGCGGCGATCCGCCGTGACTCGGTGATCACCGTGGACCGGCCCACCGTGCGACGTCGGCGCTCGAGCGCCTCGGTGAGGGTGATGAGCATGCGCTGGCTGAGCACCTGCCCGTCCGGGTCAGAGGGCGGCGCCGCTTCCACCGCCACCGAGTCGTACTCGCCGGCCCGCGCCACGCGGAGTGCACGCGTCTCCGAGCTGCCCACGCCGGGACCGGTGACGTCGTTCGCATCGCGCGCCACGGCGCGCATCTGCACGATGTCCCCCGGCTTGAGCGCCAGCGAATCGAGCGAAAGGCCCGCGGAGAGCTCGCCCTCCCGCCGCCCGCCGAGCGAGGTGCGCGCGAGCACGGCGGAGCGGAAGGTGAAGGTCTCCTCCTGGCCGGAGCTGACGATGATCTCGAAGCTGGCGTCGCGCAGCCCGATGTCGTCGCGGAGCTGCGCGCGCAGCACCAGCGCACCGGCGGCCGTGCGGACCGTGGTGTCCCGCGCCGGCGCGACCAGCGTGACGGCGGGCGGAGCATCCGTGACCGGCGCCAGCACCACCAGCCGCTCGCGGCCACCCTCCAGCGTGGAGCGAAGCCGCAGCAGCGCCGGCTTCGACGGCATCGTCGTCGAGAGCGACCAGCGGTCGTCGCGCGTCACGGCGGGGAGCGCGGCGGAATCGAGCGACCCGGTCACGCGGGCGGCGCTTCCCGAGCCGCTCACGATGACGGAACTGCCGACGAGCGCATCCACGCTCGTCGGGTCGTCGAGGGTCACCGTGCCGCGCCCCGAGTACGCGGGCGCGCGCACCGTGACGCGAAGCGATGCGAGGGGATCGGTGGTCCGGGCGGCTCCGCCCGGCGCTGACATGGGAGCTGTCGCACCAGGCACCAGCACGCCGCCCGGCGCGATCTGCTGGATCAGCACGAGCAGCGCGATCGGAACGAGCAGTGCCACCGCTGGTCCGGCCAGCGCACGACCGAGCGTGCGACGCTCGGCGTTCCACCACGGCACCGCGAGCGCCTGCACCTCCACCTCCGGCGAGGTCTCTCCTTCCGTGGCCGTGACGAGCGCATAGCGGAGCGCGGGATGCCGCTCCTCTACCCACAGCGCGACGCGGGTCAGCGATCGCGCCCCCCATCCGCGTGCCGCCAGCAGGGCGGCGACGAAGGCGCCGAGGCTCACCACGAGCAGGATCGCTCCCGGCGGCAGCACGACGACGCGAGCCACCGCCACGCCAACCAGCGCCACGCCTGCCCCGATGAGCAGCGCGCGCAACACGACGACGGTGAGCAGCAGGCGCTGCAGCGACACCAGCCGCTCGCGCGCCGTCATGCGACCTCTGCCTCGCTCCGCCGGCGCAGCAGCAGCTCCGCCAGCGCGCATGCGAGCGCGAGCGCCAGCAGCCACGGCGCGACGGGCGCAGGTCGCTCCGTCCCGCTGGCGAGCACGCGGCCACTGGCCGCGCCCCCTCCCGCGACGAGCGCCGACACGCGCCCCGAGTCGACCGGAATTCCCGTGCGGGCTCGCGAGCCCATGCACGCATCGGTCAGCCCATTCACGATGCGCTGAAAGGACGGCGAGAGCGGAAGGTCTCCCGCCACCGGCACGCCGATGCTCACCCTGCGCACGCACCCACCGCCGAGCACACTCTCCACCGCGGCGGGGGCGCCGTCGGCCCAGCGGGCGAGCACCATTCCACCCTCCTTCAGCGTATCGCGTCCGAGCGCGGCGACGAACACGTCGTCGCCCATCGCGATCGCCGACGGAACCGGCGCGCGCGCGCCGATGGAGTCCCAGCGCACCACGACGCCTCCGCCGTGCGCGAAAGCGCTGTCCGCTGCGGTGAGCGACGCGTGCACCAGGCGCACGGACTTCGGCGACGCCTGCACCGCGCGCCCATGCAGCGCCGGCCCGAGCACTCCGGCGTCGCTCACCGCACGCTCGAGTGCGGGCAGCGCCGTCGAGTCCACCAACGCCGCCAGCCGCACCAGCCTGATGCCACCGGGCCACGTCGCGCGAATGCCCTCCGTCGCCGCGTCGAGCTCGCCGGTCGTGATCGGCGACAGCAGCACGAGCTCCACGGAGTCCGCTCCAGCACCCGCGTCGGCCCCGGCGCGGCGCGCCGCGGTCAGCGCGGCGGAGAGGGAGCCCCCCACCTTGCCCGCCCCCGCCGGCGCGCGCACCGCGGAGTCCAGCGCCCCCTCGCCTCCGCTCACGCGCATCACGGTCGTATCGAACACCAGCACCTTGGTCGGTACCCCGTCGCCCACGACCTCGCGCGCGCGTCGCACCGCGCCGTCGAGATCCGCGGTCGCCGCCGAGCGATCCAGCAGCAGCACGCGCGCTCGTGGCGCTCGACGCGGCGTGAGCACCGGCCGCGCGAACGCTGCCGCGGCGCTCAGCACGAGGATCACCCGCAGCGCCAGCAGCAGCAGGTCGTGTGGCCGGCGGGAGGCACGGCTCACCAGCGTCCGCCGGTCGGGGACGAATCGCGCCGTCGGCAGGGGATACGCCGCCGGCCGCTGCCGCGCCACCAGGTGCAGCACCACCAGGCCCGCTGCGGCCAGCGCACCCGCGAGCAGCGCCCACGGCGAAAGGAACGTCATGCGAGCACCGGCGCGTCCGACGCCACGCGTCGAACGATCCGCTCGGCCGGCTCACCCGCCAGCGCGCGAACGTAGCGCACCCCCGCCAGGCGGAACTCGTCCTGCATCCGCTGCATCCATGCGTTCAACGCGGCGCGGTAGCCCTGCCGGCCTTCGGCATCGAGGCTGCGCCGCACCGCCGGAGCTTCGGGGTCCACCGCGAGCTGCGCGTCACCGGGGGGATCCAGCTCGTCGGCCGTCATCAGGTGCAGCAGCACCACTTCGCCGCCGGCGGCGATGGCGAGCCGCGACTCGGCGAGCAGGTCATTCGCGTCGCCGAGCAGGTCGGTGATGATCGCCACGCGCGGTGCTCGTGAGGACGCGATCAGCGGTGCCAGCGGCGACGCCCCGGCCGGCACGGCGCCGTCCACGGCGTGAATCATCTGCGCGATCACGCTCCGCCTGGCGCGTGGCGGGATTCGCGTCGGAGGGTCGGCAGCGATGGCCAGCCCCACCGGGTCGCTCTCCCCGTGCGCCACCGCGGCGAGCCCGATCGCCACCTCGCGCGCGCGCTGCCAGCGCTCCATCGTCTGGGGCGGAAAGGCCATGGAGGCCGACGCGTCGAGGATGATCTCGGTGCGCATCGTCGCGCGGTCGGTGGTAAGGCGCACGTACGCGCGATCGCTGCGCGCGAGGAGCCGCCAGTCCAGCCGGCGCGGATCGTCGCCCTGTCGGTACGGGCGGAACTCGCTGAACTCGGACGAGCTGCCGCGCAGCCGCGATCGATGCGCACCAATCGTTGCGCCGGTCGCGCGCCGTCGCGCGGGCCAGCGCACGCCGCGTACGGCGTCCAGCAGTGCACCGTACGAGGCCACGCCGGCGGTCATGTCAGATGGCCAATCCGCTCCGCGGCGGCGTGACGCGATCGAGGATGTCGCCGATCACCTGCTCCGGCGTGACTCCCTCCGCCTCCGCCGCGAAGCTCGCCAGCACGCGATGCCGCAGCACGGGGAGCGCCACGCGCCGGATGTCCTCGGGGGCGATGGTCGCGCGGCCGGCGAGGAAGGCGTGCGCCTTGGCGCCGAGCACCAGTG
>CAMLEQ010000334.1 GCA_946479015.1 uncultured Gemmatimonadota bacterium
ATGGTGCGGGGCGAGCGCCGAAGGCGCCGCCCCGCGGTCCTCTCCCGAGTCCCGATTCCCCGTTCCCCGGTCCCGCCTCTCTACACATCCGGGTGCCTTCGATGAAACCCCGTCTCCTCCTGATACGCCCGCGCCAGCGCGAGCATGGGTGCCTCGCGATAGAGGCCGCCGAGGAAGGTGAGCGA
The DNA here is from genome assembly GCA_946479015.1 of uncultured Gemmatimonadota bacterium. Next base: position 186 of record CAMLEQ010000334.1, read on the forward strand.
CACCGGCGTGCCGTCGTCGCGGAAGCCGTTCGGGAGGATCAGCGCGGGGTGGCCGGTGAGGTTGGTCGCGGCGAGCTGGGGGCCGCTCGTGGGCGTCACCACCACGTCGACCTTCGACATCACCGAGGCCATCGCTCGGGCGGCGAGCGCGCGCACGCGCGCCGCGTTCAGGTAGTCCACCGCCGGGATGAAGTGCGCGACGCGGAACGTGTTCGGCCACGCGTCCGCATCCTGGCGCGCCATCGCCGCGTCGCGCCCATCGCGCGTGAGCGCGTCGAACGCCGCGGCCGCTTCCGCGCGCAGCATCAGCGTGATCGCCTGGTAGGGGAAGTCGGGGAGCTCCACCGGCTCGAGCCGCGCGCCGAGGCGGCGGAGCGTCTCGAGCGCCGCATCGTCGAACGGCTTGGTGGGGTGCTCCTTCTCGAACTCGCTCCGCAGATAGCCGACGCGGAGCGCCGATGCCTTCACGCGCCAGTCCCAGTTGAACGCCGCATCGCGCGCGGTGGGGTCGCGCCCGTCGGCGCCGTGGATGGCGTCCAGCACGAGCGCGCAATCCTCGACGCTGCGCGCGATGGGACCCAGCTTGTCCATGCTCCACGAGAGCGTCATCGCGCCGGTGCGCGGCACGCGCCCGAACGTCGGGCGGAGCCCGGTGGCGCCGCAGCGCGTACACGGTGACGAGATGGAGCCGAGCGTCTCGCTCCCGATGGAGAAACCGACCAATCCCGCGCTCGTCGCCGACGCCGGCCCGGCGGACGAGCCGCTCGAGCCCTGCTCCGGCTTCCACGGATTGCGCGTCTTCCCGCCGAACCACACGTCCCCCATCGCCAGCTCGCCGAGAGAGAGCTTCGCCACGAGCACCGCGCCCGCCGCATCGAGGCGGCGGACGACGGTGGCATCGCGGTCGATCACCTGCGTGCGGTAGGGCTGGGTTCCCCATGTGGTGGGGTAGCCCTTCACGGCGAGAAGATCCTTCGCTCCCCACGGGATCCCGTGCAGCGGGCCGCGGTACCCGCCGCGCGCGATCTCCTCATCCGCGGCGCGCGCGCGCTCGAGCGCGCGGTCGGCGGTGAGCGTGATCACGCAGTGGAGGGTCGGGTCGAGCCGCTCGAGCCGCGCGAGGTACATGCGCGTGAGCTGCGTGGCGGTGACCTTGCGTCGGCGCACGAGCTCGGACAGCTCGGTCACGGGGAGGAACGCGAGCTCCTCGAGCCGTTCCGGCGCGGCGCGCGGCGGGACCGGCGCGCGGACGATCGGATGCGCGCGCGTGTCCAGCATCATCCCGGCGGGGAGGGGATCGAAGTGGATCGCGGGGGCGACGTCGTTCTCGAGGGTGATGGTCCGCAGGGTCTCGAGCTGCTTCTCCTGCCGGGCGAGACCCTCCACCATCATCTCGCGTTCCTGCTCATCGAACTCGAGTCCGGCCAGATCGGCGGCCCGGGCGATCGTCTCCGGCGTGATGGGATCACCCTGGGCGACGCGTGCCCAGAGAATGCCGGGCAGCAGAGTGGCGCCGAGGCCGATCGACGCGAAATACGCGACGAACGCCCGGCGCGACGGCTGGGGGGGCTCGATCGAGGAGTCCATGCACGACGTCGTGTGAGAGTGCTGGTGCGGACCGGTCCTGCGACGTCAAGCTACACGAGGGACACCACGCGTCGAGGGGCACGGGGCGGATGATCGCCTTCGTGGGGTGAAACGAGAGAATCGTGAGGCGAGCGCTCAGCGCAGCCACTCGTCCAGGTGCTCCGCCACGAACGCGTCGTCGCGCATCTCCGGATACGCGCGCATCACGCGGTCGATCGCCTCACGCTGGCCGGGGGACAGCACGTCGTTCGGGTCGAGGCACCAGGTGCCGCGCAGCAGCCCCTGGCGGAAGAGCACCTCGTGGATGCCGGCGATCGAGCCCGCGAACGCGTGCGCGACATCGAACAGCGCGCCGTTCGCGTCGGTGATCGCCGCCGCGCGCGTGAGCCACCGGGGATCGAGCGTGGGCTCGTCGCGCGCCACGGTGATCTCCTCGAGCAGTCCGACGGCGCACCGCGTCCACACCGCCCAGTGGCCGAGAAGGCCGCCCACGATGCGCGGCGCCGGGGCGCCGGGCGCGCCCAGGTGCGGAAAGCGCGTGAGCAGGTCCACCACGATGTTGTCGTCGTTGCCGGTGTAGAGCGCCACGTCGCGGCGTCCCGCCTCCGCCACGGCGCGCACCACGTCGAGCGTGCGATAGCGATCGAACGGGGCGATCTTCACCGCCGCGAGCGCCGGCAGCTCCGCCAGCTCGCGCCAGAAGGTGTACGAGAGGGGGCGCCCGCCCACCGCCGGCTGAAGATAGAATCCCATGAGGGGGATGATCTCGCCGATGACGCGGCAGTGCTCCAGCACCTCGCGCTCGTCCGCGTCGCGCCACGCGCCGAGGCTGAGCAGCGCGACGTGGTAGCCGAGCTCGCGCGCGAGCCGCGCTTCCTGCACCGCCTGCACCGTGCGCCCGCAGACGCCGGCGATCTTCACCACGTCGCGCGGCGCGCGCGCCAGCTCCTCGTCCACGGTGCACGACGCGAGCTCGAGCACCGGCCGGAGCAAACCGTGCCGCGGCTCGCGAATCTGGAACTGCGTCGTGTGCACCGCCACCGCCACGCCCCCCGCGCCCGCCGCGAGATAGTAGCGCGTGAGCGCCCGCTGATGCCGCTCATCGAGCCGCAGCCGCTCGTCGAGGGCGAGCGGATGGGCGGGGATGACGTGGCCTTTCAGAAGATGGGAGCGAACGTCGAGCATAACCCTCTAGAACCTAGGACCTGGTGGCTAGACCACCGAACAACGCGTGTCGCGTGTAGGGAACTGACGGGAAGAGGAGAGAGGTGGAGCGCGTGTAGGGTGGGATGTAGAGAGAGTCCACCTACCGCCGAGCCTACACGCGCTCTACCCATCTCCTCTCGCCTACGACCGCCTTCTACACGCTACACGCGTTTCACGGTGGTCCAGCGACTACACACGACCCCCTAGAACTGTCCGGTCCTCACCTCGTAATGCGTCGGCCTGTCGAGCGTCGTCCCGCCACGCTGGATCCAGTCCGCCACCCACGCGATGAGCTGTCCGGTGGACACGGTGGGAGGACCGAACAGCTCCACGGAGCGTGTCGCGTCGCTGAGCAGCGCGTCCGGGGCCTCCTCGCCGGTGATCGCCGCCGGGCGGCCGAACATCTCGCCGAAGCGCTGCGCGGCCGCGCGGATGGAGAGCGTGTCGCGCCCCGTGACGTTGACCACGAACGGCGGGCTTGCGGCGTGCGCGAGACACTGCAGCGCCCGCGCGTTCGCGTCCCCCTGCCAGATCACGTTCACCCACCCCATCGTCACGTCCACGGGCTCCCCCCGCCACACCCGGCGGGCGACGTCCACGAGCACGCCGTAGCGCAGGTCCACCGCGTAGTTGAGCCGCATGATCGCCACGCGCGTCCCGCGCCGCGCGGCGTGAAACTCGAACACGCGCTCGCGACCGAGACACGATGCGGCGTACTCCCCCACCGGTGCCGGTGCGTCCTCCTCCCGCGCGCCCCCCGAGCCCACCGGCACGAGCGGATACACGTTCCCGGTGGAGAACGCCACGATGCGCGAGCTCGCGTAGCGCTCGGCGGCGTGGTGCGGGACGATGGTGTTCATCGCCCACGTGTCCGCCGGCGCGCCGCTGGTCCCGAACTTCTGTCCGGCGAGGAAGAGCACGTTGGGCGCATCGGGGAGGCGGCCTACCGCCTCACGGTCGGTGAGATCACAGCGGATGGTCTCGATGTTCGACGCGCGCAGCCGGTGCTCGCTCTCCGGGGAGGAGAAGCGCGACGCGGCGATCACACGGTCGGAACGGCCGAGCGCATCGAGCGCGCGGCGAGCCATGCGCGCGAGCGACGGCCCCATCTTCCCCGCCGCGCCGAGCACGATGATGTCCCCCGGCACGGCGCGGAGCGCCTCGAGCACACCGGGCGTGGGCTCGGCGAGCCGCTGCTCGAGATCCTGCTCGGTGTTCGGCGGCGGTGCGCCCAGCGGCACGCCGGGGACGCGCTGCGGCTGGGTCCGGCGCAGCATGCGTCAGCCGTTGGCGCGCGCGATCGAGCGCGCGTAGCTCTTGAGCCGGTGCACCATCGCGTTCAGCCCCGACTCGCGCGCGCCGAGTCCGATGTTCTCCATCATCGTGCGCGCCATGTCCTCGGGGATCGCGAGCGTGGTCGTCGGCGGCTGATCGTTCACCGCGGAGAAGAGGATCGCCAGGAACGCGGCGATGGTCGGCGACTGCCGCACGTTCACGTCGGCGTAGAAGTGGAGCTTGCCGTCGTGATATTCGGGAAAGATGTCCACCCGGGTCTGGCACTCCGGGACGGTGAAGTTCGTGCGGTCGATCGCCGAGTAGCGCGGCGGCAGCGGCTCGAGCTTCTTCGCGTACGACACGAGCGCCTGCATCTTCTCCTCGCGCCCGAGGGCGCGGAAGTAGCGCAGCACGCGAT
>CAMLEQ010000335.1 GCA_946479015.1 uncultured Gemmatimonadota bacterium
GCCGGTGGCGCCGGGGCGGGCATGGGCGTCCGCCACCCCCACTCCGGCCAGTCGCTTTCCGGACGCTTCCCCACCACTACCATCACCGTCTTGGTGGAGCGTCCACGCCTCACGGTCATCGGCAGGTGCCGCCCCGGCTGGAGGAGCGACACGAATGGCTCGGCCCCCTCCACCACATCCCGCCCGGCGAGCGCCACCAGCCGGTCGCGCGCCTCGAGTCCCGCGCGCTCGGCGGGAGACTCCGGATCCACCGCCTCGATCACCGGGTAGTCGTTGAAGCGCATCACCATCTTCCCGTTGTCGTCCAGCTGCACCGTGTACGAGCCGGAGAAGGTGACGCCGAGCCACCCCCTGGGCACAGCGGCCAGGTGCGCGACCCGGAAGCGGCGCGCGAAGAGCTCCCCCCGCTGGCGCGAGAGCGCCATCTCCTGCCGCATCATCGCCCCGAGCGCGTCGCGGTACTGCTCCTGCGCACGGCGCAGCTCGTCCGCCGCGCGCACGAGGGCTGCGCGCGCTTCGCCGCTGCTGTCGTCGGACCACTGGAGCGCATCGCTCCGCGCCTTGTACCGGGCCACGGCGCGCTGGACCTCCTGCTGCGCGCGCAGCAGGTCGCGCTCCGCCTGCGCGCTCGCGCTCGAGTCGCACGACGCGCAGGCGCGGGGGGCCGGGGCCGGCGTGCGCTGCTGCGCCCCGGCCGGTGCGCCCGCCGCCGACAGCCCGAGGGCGAGCGCGATCATCGTCGTCACCGCGGATCCCTTCATGGTCGCCTTCAATAGCTCGTCAGCGTGACGCCCGCCGGCAGCGAGTTGTTCAACTGTTGCAGCGTCACGGCCCGGGCCGTCCGGGCGGAGAGCAGATACTGATTGATCACCGGGTCGGCGGGCGCCTCGTTCACCGCTTCCAGCGCCGCGTCCGACACGCGGTCGAGCGCCGCGAGCCGCGCCCGATACACGTCCACGCCGCCGCGCGAGGCGGAGCCGCTGTCGTGCGCCGCCACGTACGCCGCCGCCAGCCGGTAGTCACGCTCGGAGCGGCGCATCATGTCCATGGCATCGCTCAGCGACACGAACGCATGCGTGCTGTCGCCGTCGCGCACCGCGACGCTGGTGCCGCCGTCGCCGACCGGCACGTAACCGCCGAGAGACATTCCCGCGGTGGCGCGCCCCACCGCCACCCCACCGAGCGCGATCAGCACCGCCGCCGCCGCCCGCATCCACGGACGCATCCGGAACCGCGAACGCGACGCGCCCGCCGCTCCCGTCCCGCGAACGAGCCCTTCCTCGTGCAGCCGCGCCGAGAGCGTGCCCCAGTCGGTGAGCGGTCGAGCGAGCATCGCGCTCCGCTCCGCTGCCGCCAGCATCAGCAGCTCGCGGTGCGCGGCACGCTCGCGCTCGCACTCGGCACACGACGCGAGATGCGCCGTCTCCGCCGGAGTGGGCTCGTCGTCGGCCAGCGCGGCCAGTCGTTCAGGATCGAGGTGCAGCATGAGTCCGTTCCGTTGCCGGCGTTGGGACATCCACCAGGTGCGCGAGCAGCCGGCGAAGCTTCGCGCGTGCCTTGAACAGTTGCGACTTCGACGCGCCGGCCGTGATCCCCAGCTCGCGCGCGATGTCTTCGTGCGTGTACCCCTCCACATCGTGCAGCAGGAACACCGTCCGCGCACCCGATGGGAGCCGTGCGACCGCGTCGTCGATCGAGGCCGCCAGGAAGGCGCGGTCGTTGTCCTCCTCCACCGCCGCCGTGTCCTCCTCGATCTCGACCTCGAGCTTTCCGAGCCGGCGCACCCGGCGCAGCGCGTTCAGCGTCCGGTTGACGGCGATCCGGTGGGCCCAGGTGCTGAACTGCGCGTCGCCACGCCAGCTCTTCAGCGCGCGGAAGATCTGGATCCAGACCTCCTGCGCGATGTCGGCCGCGAGGTCCGGGTCGCCGACGAGCCGCCCCACCACCGCGTCGATGTGCGGCGAGTACTGCGACCAGAGCTGTCGCAGTGCTCGCTCATCGCCGTCGATGGCGCGCCGTATCAGGAATCGGTCCGTTTCCATGCCGTCTGCCATTGAGTCACCCGGCGATCGGGAAAGGGTTGCCTACCCCCGAATGGGGTGCCTGAGCCGCGAAGCGCGGCGCACGCGCTGCGGCCCGGCCGCGACAGCCGGCGCTGGCTCGCCCCGCCCTCGTGCCGCAGTCGTGCAGCATCCGATCGGTTCCGCTCCAGCCATGTAAAAAAAGTTACCGAAAGATCCGCCACTCGTCTTGCCAACGAGGCCCTTGCGTCCGATTTTGGGGACGTAGCTCGACGTCAGCGCTACGCTCCCGCTGGTCCCTACGCTGGAACCTCCCGCCGGGTTTGTCGGTGCTCCCGTCAATCGCGTCACCCGCGTCACTGCGCCCGTTCTTGCATCCAGAGAACACGTAGTGGCTGTACCCCAGCCCCTCGGCTTCGTCCACACGCCGGGTGGGTGCATTCGCCGTTTCGAAGGGGTTTGCCGTGTTCACACTGCTGCTCGCCGCTCTGGCCATCGCAGGCGGGGATGGTCTGCCCGTCAAGTCCCCCGCATCCGTCGGCATGTCCGCCGAACGACTGCGGGTGATCGACCGTGTCGTGGGTCACGGGATCAAGGCGGGCGGCTTCCCCGGCGCCGCGGTGGTCGTCGGCCGCAAGGGCGCGGCGGTGTGGGAGAAAGGCTTCGGCCACCTCGATTGGCTCGGCTCGAGCCCCAAGGTCTCCGCCACCGAGACGATCTACGATCTGGCCTCCCTCACGAAGGTCGTGGGCACCACCACGGCGATCATGGTGCTCTACGATGAGCGGCGCATCGAGCTCGATGACCCGGTTTCCAAGTACATCCCCGAGTTCTCCGGCGGCTACAAGGACTCGGTCACCATCCGCCTGCTCCTCGAGCACCGCTCGGGACTCCCGGCGGACCGCGACCTCTGGCGCCTCGCCAGCTCCCCCGCCGAGGCGCGGCAGTTGGTGATCTCCACGCCGCTCGACTACAAGCCCGGCACGCGCTACGTCTACTCCGACCTCGGCGCCGACATGCTGGGGTTCATCGTCGAGCGCATCACCGGCGAGCGGCTCGACCAGTTCCTCCACGAGCGCGTCTACGGACCGCTCGGCATGACGAACACCTTCTTCCGCCCCGCCGATTCGCTGAAGGATCGCGTCGCGCCCACCGAGGTCGCGCCGCCGCGCGGCTATCCCCTGCAAGGGGAGGTGCACGACGAGAACGCCTACGCGCTGGGCGGCGTCGCCGGCCACGCCGGGCTGTTCAGCACCGCGGCCGATCTCTCGATCTTCGCGCAGATGATCCTGAACGGCGGCGAGTACAACGGCATCCGCATCATCAGCGATTCCACCGTCGACCTCTTCACCAAGCGCGCGGCGGGGAGCCGCGCCCTGGGGTGGGCCATGGCCGACGGGCAGTGGGGCTCGGGGAAGTTCCTGAGCGATGAGGCGTTCGGACACGTGGGATACACCGGCACCTCGCTGTGGATCGACCCCGACCGCGAGATGTTCGTCATCCTGCTCACCAACCGCGTGCACGCGGCGCGCGCGCGCCGGCCGGACAAGGTGATCGCCGACGTCCGCGCCGACCTCTCCGATGCGGCGGCGCTCGCGGTGACCGACGACCCGGACCAGCTCCTCGCCATGCCGGCGTCCTTCCGCGCCGACCTCGCTCGCGGGTGGAACAAGCCGGAGCGCCGGGTGCATCCGCGGCACCGGCGCTCGACGCACCACTCCCGCGCCTCGTCGCGGACGCATCACTCGCACACGAGCACGGCGAAGAAGAGCACATCGAAGAGCGCGTCGAAGAGCGTGAAGAAGAGCGCGAGCACCAAGCACTCGACCGCGAAGGCGCACGGCACCACGGTGAAGAAGAGCGCATCGGCCGCGAAGAAGCCGGCCGCGAAGACGCACGCCTCGAAGAAGAAGGCGACCGCGCACTGACGCCGCGATCGCGGCGGCGCGCTCCGGGGGCCCGGCGTCGTCGATGCCGGGCCCCCGCCGCATCCTCCCACCCCCCGGAGCCATCACCTCACTTGCCGCACCGGTGCCGCCGGGCGATGTTGCGAGTGTATCAGGGAGCGATACCCATGACCGACGACATCACGAACTCCAACACGGCACCCTCCCCCTCCGTCGCCGCGCCGCAGGCGCCAGGGAGCGAGCCGGCTGCTGCTCCAGCGTCCTCCCCCCCACCCTCGTCGATCACCGCGGACATGGTGAAGGCGACGCTGCGGCGGGTGAAGGATCCCGAGCTCAACCTGAACATCGTGGACCTCGGGCTCGTCTACGCGATCGCCGTCGAGGGAAACCGCGTGAGCGTGGACATGAGCCTCACCTCCCCCGGCTGCCCCTCCGGCCCCGAGATCATGACCTCGGCCGAGGAGCAGCTCCGCTCCCTCCCTGGCGTGGGTGACGTGGCGGTGAATCTCGTGTGGACGCCGCTCTGGAGCCCGGACAGAATCGAGCCGAGGATCAGGGCGTATCTAGGGTTCTGATATCTCGGTGGGGTGGTGGTGTGTAGGGGGTAGACCACCGAACAACGCGTGTCGCGTGTGGGAGACTGACGGAAAGAGGAGATAGGTAGAGCGAGAGTAGGTTCGTGTGTAGGCGGACTCTCTCTACCGCCGAGCCTACACGCGCCGTA
>CAMLEQ010000336.1 GCA_946479015.1 uncultured Gemmatimonadota bacterium
TTGCGACGAGGGCTGCGGCCGATCCCGCAGCCCGCGTCGCGTTCCATGTCACCCGCGCCCCGCGCCCCGCGTCCCGCTACCCGCGAAGCGCGATCGCTCCGAGACCATCTCCCTCGGACAATTCGTGATGATCCCCGCCACCCCCTTCCGCCACAGCCGCCGCGCGTGGGCGGGGGAGTTCACGGTCCACACGTGCACGGGGCAGCCGAGCGCGCGCGCGGCGGTGGCGAGCGTGCGAAGGGGGAGGGGGACGCCGCGGTGCCGCTCGGGGAGGGAGAACGCGCGATAGAGCGGCGCGCCGCACGGGCGGCGGAGCACGGTGTTCCGGATGAGCGCGAGCGCCTCACTGCCGGTGGCGCCGGTGAGCCACGGCTGCTCGCGGAACGCCATCACGGCCGCGTCGTCGAACGACATGAGCACGCAGCGCTCGGCCGCGCCCTCCGCGCGCAGCACGCGGCGCACGGCGTCGCACGCGGCCACGCTCTTCAGCTCGATCAGGATGGGTGTGTCGGGGAAGGCCCGGAGCACCTCCTCGAGCGTGGGCACGCGAATCCCCTGGCCGCGGAAGGGGAAGGTGCGCCCGCCATCCGGAGTGAAACGCGCGCCCGCATCGGCGGCGCGGATCCGCTCGAGCCCGAGGCGCGCCACCTCGCCCGTGGCATCGGTGGTGCGATCGAGCGTGGCATCGTGGATCACCACCGGAACGCCATCGGCGCTCACGTGCACGTCGAGCTCGATCGCGTCGGCACCTTCGGCGATGCCGAGCGCGAACGAGGGGAGCGTGTTCTCCGGCGCGCGCGCGGACGCGCCGCGGTGCGCGATGATCGGGCGGAGCCCGGGGTCGAGAAGCGGGATCACGGTGGCCGTTGCGCGCGAGGGGCGTGGACCGTGTAACATACGACGGCGCGCCGCGCCGCGCCCTCCCACCGTTCGAGTCGCTCATGATCCGTTCCGCGCTCCGCGCCTCCCTCCTGCCGCTCGCCGGCGCGTTGCTCGTCGCCGCTCCGGCACTCGGCGCGCAGCGCGCGAGCGCCCCGATCGCCGCCGCCGAGATCTATCCGCTCGCCTACCAGCGCCTCGCGCGGCAGTCGTGCCGCCTGGGTGTACCCGGGGCGTTGGAGCGCGCGCTCGCCGACACGCGCGCCACGCTGCACGAGCTCGCTCCGGCGGAGCGCGCGGAGGCGAGCGGAGCGCTCGACAGCGCGTACGCGGCCGCGGTGCGCGATGGCGGGTGCGCGTCGCTCGCGCGCCCGGTGCGCGTGGTGGTGGTGGACCGGTTCGAGGGGCACCCGTGGGGCGCGCCGCTCGCGGAGATCGGCGATCCGTCGCGGGGCACGTACGACGACGACGGCTTCTACACCCTCGTGCGCGGCGCGAAGCTGGCGGGGGTGAAAGGGGAGGCGACGTACACGTTCACCGGCGCGCGCGGGAGCGAGCGGCTGGTGCGCGGACGTCTGCGGCTGCGCGTGTCGCACGATGACCAGTGCGCGCGCCGGTGGCTCGCCGTGGAGCGGGCGATGCTCGCGCGCCATCCCACGCTGCGGGTCTCGCGCCCCGCCGCGCCCCCGTCGAGCGACGCGGCGTGCGACGCGCGCCCCGGGTGGGTCACCATCTTCCGCAATCCAGACACGAGCGCGCTCGAGGCGCGCATGGCGATGACGCGCGACGATCGCGGGCGCGCGCTCATCGTCGTGGACTATCCGGGGCTCACCCTGCGCTGAGACGCGCGTCAGGGCGTCGAGTCCGGCGCGAGCACGGGCATCCCCAGCACCTCACCCCCCTCCTCGCGGAAGCCGGTGTACGGCAGCTTCCCGCTCCCGAGCTCGCGCATGTCGCCGTCGATGTGCGCATCGGCGAGCGTCCGAGTGAACAGCGGGAAGCGCAGGTGCCACCGGCGCACGATCCACTCCCCTGACGGGAGGCGCTCGAAGTCGAGCCGCCCGCCGTACTCCGAGGGCGGCACCTGCGGGAAGAGCCGCGTGTGGCGGAACTCCACCCAGCGCAGCGCGCCGGTGCGCGCGTCGAGCCAGAGCACTCCCTTCACGTCCGGCAGCTTGCGCGAGCGCGCCGGCTCGAACGCGAGCCCCGCCAGCCCCGCGTGGCCCCCATCCGGGGGGAGCGCGCGGAAGCAGTGCGTGGCGGCGAACGGCTCGGAGAGCAGGATGTCCGCATCCGGCGCGTAGTAGGTGGTGTAGTGCTCATCCGTGCTCGCGTAGCCGTCGCGCGCCAGCTCCTCCGCGGAGCGCACCGCCACGAAGGGGTGCGGTCCCATCGTCTCCGCCTCGGCGACGTTCTCGCTGCGCACGGCGCGCGTGTACGGATCGAGCGTGCGCACGTAGCGGCGCACGCGCGCCTTCAGCCGCCCGGCTCCCTCCACCAGGGTGGTGGCCTCGAGCGCCTTGCGCGCCTCCTGCCAGAGGGCGAAGCTGCGCTCCCCCTCCCCCGGGCGCACCCGGCACCGGTCGTCGCCGCGCACGGTGACCGGGGAGAGCTGCACCGGGATGGCAGAAGCGGCCACGTGCCGCTCGAGCGAAGCGCCGGCCGCGAGCTGCACCGGCTGGCTCACCACGCTGCGATAGCCGATGCGCTCGATCCGGAGCGCGTACCGGCCGGGGGCCGGAGCGCGGACGGCGAAGCGGCCGTGCTCGTCGGTGAGCGCCCCGGCGCGGCGCGCGCCATGGTCATCGACGAGGATCACGATGACGCCGGCGAGCGGGTGCGCGGTGCCGCGGTCCACGACGTCACCGTGCACTTCCTGCGCGGCGAGCCGGCCGGCGATCGACAACGACAGCGCGAGGGTGATCACGACCGATCGCGACACGAGACCTCCGGGTCGGGATGCTGGATGCGATCTCCTTCCAGTATACGCTCCGTCGCGCGTGCGCGCTCACGCCGGCAGGCGCAGCCGTGCCTCGCATCCGCGGGCGTCTCCGCGGTTCTCGAGCGTGAGCGTGCCGCCGTGCGCCTCGGCGATCTGCCGGCTGAGCGCGAGGCCGATCCCCGAGCCGTGCGGCTTGGTGGTGAAGAAGGGAACGAACAGGTTGGCGGTGTCGGCGAGCCCCGGTCCCTCGTCGCGCACCCACACGTCGAGCGTGCCGTCGTCGCGCGTCCACCCCACGCTCACGCCGCCGCCCGTCTCCAGCGATGCGTCCGCCGCGTTGCGCACGAGGTTGATGAGGAGCTGGTCGAGCTGGTCGCCGTCGGCGTCGATCACCATGGCCGGCCCGGGCTCCACGCGCACCGGCACGCGCGTCTCGAGACGCGCGATGCGGCGCACCCACGGCTCCACCTCCATGGGGTGCGGGTTCGGCTCGGGGAGGCGCGCGAGCAGCGCGTACGCCGCCATGAAGCGGCTCAGCGCCTCGGAGCGGCTCGCGATCACCGTGAGGCCTCCGCGCACGTCGTCGCACCAGTCGTCAGGCAGCGCCGGGCGCGCGAGCAGGTCGCGCAGGCTGGCGGCGATGGACTTGATGGGTGCGAGGGAGTTGTTGATCTCGTGACCGAGCACGCGGATGAGGCGCTGCCACGCGAGGCGCTCCTCGTCGCGCAGCGCCTTGCTCAGGTCGGAGAGCACGAGCAGTTGGTGGCGCCGCCCACCCTGGCGGAAGGTGCCGCGCCGGAGCTGGAAGCGTCCGCTCCCACCGCGGAAGCGCAGCTCGATCGTGCGCTCGGGCTCGCCGCGCAGGCACTCGGCGAGCCCGAGCGCCGCCGAGGTACGGCCGAGGAGCCGTTCGGCGGGGTGGCCGAGCAGGCGCTCGCCGCCGCCGTTCACGAGACGGAGCTGTCGCGACTCGTCGAAGGCGAAGATGGCGACGTCGATCTCCGCCATCACCGTGCGCAGGAGCGCGGTGGCCTCGAGCGCGCCGAGGCGCTGCGCCCGCAGCATCTCGCCGAGCGCGTTGACCTCCAGCAGCACGAGGCCGAGCGCATCGTCGGGGCGCGCGCCGCGCCCGCGGATGGAATAGTCTCCCTCGCGCAGCGCGTGGAGCATGTTGGAGACCGTCTGGAGCGGACGCACCACGCGCTCGCGCGCGGCGAGCGACACGCCGAGCCAGATGGCGACGATCAGGAGGGAGAGCGTCCAGCGCAGGCGGTCGGGGTGATCGCCCATCCAGAGGAGGACGAGCGCGATGATCCCGCCCGGCGCCCCGGCGAGGAGCGCGAGGGCGAAGATGCGCTGCTCGAACGCGACTCCCCGCCGCCCGCGCTCGGCGCCGTCAGAGGCCATGCGCGGCGAGCCGGCGGTAGAGCGCGCTGCGGCTGAGACCGAGCGCTCGCGCCGCCTGGCTCACGTTGCCGTCGAAGCGGGCGAGCGCCTTCTGGATGAGCAGACGCTCGGCCTCCTCGAGCGTGAGCTCCTCCAGGCGCGCGCCCGTCCCGCCCCCGAGCGCGCTCCCGGCGCGGAGCGCGAAGTCCGCGGCGCGCACCGTGTCCCCCTGCGCGAGCAGCACCGCGCGCTCGATGGCGTGGTCCAGCTCGCGGATGTTCCCCGGCCAGGTGTGGTCGAGCAGCGCCTGCATCGCCGCGCCGTCGAATCCCGTGATCGGCTTGCGGTAGCGCTGCGCGTGCCGCTGGAGGAAGTGCGTGGCGAGCGGCGGGATGTCCTCGCG
>CAMLEQ010000337.1 GCA_946479015.1 uncultured Gemmatimonadota bacterium
GACGGGGCGCTGGCGAATGCCAGCGCCCCGTCGCGTTCCGTGGTCCGCCCTTCCCCACCCCCGGGCACGGTGTTCCCCAGATCCCCCCGGCCCCCGGCCCCTGGCCCCGCGTCCCTACTCCGGCGCCGCCACCGTCTCGCCCCCGTCGACCGCATCCGCGTCCGCTCCCCGCTCGCCGCGCTCGAGCGCGGCGAGGCGGGACTCGAGGCGCGCGATCTGCGCCTCCACCGCCGAGACGTGCGCGTCCACCGCGGCGGCCGGGGGCGCGCCGGGGGCCACCGTCGGGAGCGTGACCGCGCGCTTGGGCCAGAACGTCTTCACCAGCGCGATCAGGAACAGCACCAGCAGCATGAGCTGCGCGCCGAGCGCCTCGAGCGTGGGGAAGATCCCCATCGCCTCGACGTGCGGGAAGCCGTGCAGCAGCGTGGTGGGGATCGCGTCCACCTCCTGCAGCTCGTGGATCCCCTTCCCCGTGAAGACGAACGCCATGTAGTACAGCAGCACGCTCGTCACCGCGAAGAAGGGGCGCAGGGGAATGCGGATCCCGAAGCGGTAGAACAGCGTGAAGATGATCGCCAGCGCGATGAAGCCGAAGACGATGCCGAGCAGGAGCGGCGTGAGCACGTGCCCGCCCTCGCCGAACAGCGCCTGGTAGAAGAGCGCCGTCTCCGCCCCCTCGCGGTACACCGCCAGGAACGCCACGAACGCCAGCGCCTGCCCGCCGCCGTGCTCGAGCGCGCTCGACACCTTCTCGCGGATGAACTGCTGCCACTTCGCCGCCTCCACCCGCGAGATGAGCCAGTAGCTCACGGAGAAGAGGACGACGACGGCGATGAGCATCGTGATCCCCTCGAGCAGGTCGCGGCTCGCCGGAACGGCGCGGAGCACGGTCTGGAGGATCACCGCCGTCGCCGCGCTGGCCACCACGCCGAGCGCCGTGCCGAGCCAGATGGAGCGGAGGCGGTCGGCGTTCCCCGTCTTGCGCAGGAAGGCGGCCACGGCCCCGATCACGAGGATCGCCTCGAATCCCTCGCGCAGGATGATCAGGAACGACTGGAGGAACGCGCCCCACACGTCGGACGTGCGCCGCGTGAGCTCGACCACCGATGGCAGGTTGGCCTCGATCGCGTCGCGCTCGCGCTGCGCGGCGCGCACGTCGTCGTGCTTGATCGCTCCCTTGAAGTCCGCGAAGTGGCGCTCCATGGCCGCCACCAGCCCCGGGCTCTTCGCGCGCGCGGGCGTCTCCAGCGGCTCGAAGGCGATGTACGCGTCGAACGCCTGGTCGCCGGCATCGCTCGGCCGCCCCGCCTGCGCGGACGCCAGCGCCTGGTCGAGCGTGGCGAGCACCGTGCGCGCCGCGGCCTCGTAGTCGGTGTCCGCCGCCGTGGCGCGCGCCACCGCCGTCTCGCCGCGGCGCGCGGGAAGCGTGCGGATGTAGGCGACCATCGACGCCACCGCCGAATCGCTCAGCTCGGGCGAGGGAGGCATCGCCGTCCTCGGCATCCCCGCGCGGATCACGCGCGCGATCTGCGCGTCGCTGTGCTCCGCCTGCCACGCGAAGGAGCCGATCTCCGGCGGCAGCTTGGTGAGCGCGTGCGTGTCCGGCCCATCGAGCGCGCCCGTGGCGCCGTGGCAGGACGCGCACCGCTGGAGGAACAGCCCCTCCCCCTCGAGCACGCGCGCCTGACTCGCGTGGAGCGACTGCACGTAGCTCACCACGTCCCACCGCTGCTGCGCGGTGAGGCGCGAGCCCCAGGCCGGCATCTGCGTCCCCGGCACGCCCACCGAGAGCACGCGGTAGAGGAGCGCCGGTGTGGCATCGGTCATCGTGCGCGCATCACCGATGGCCGGAGGCGCGGGACTCATCCCCTTCGCCGCGGGACCATCGCCCATGCCGCGCGCGCCGTGACAGCTCGCGCAGTTGGCCTCGTACACCGTCCGGCCATCGGCCAGGCTGATCGCGCGCTGGGGAAGCTCGAGCGCCCCCTCGTTCCCGAGCGCGGCCATGAAGCGGCCGTGGATCGCGTTCACCGAATCGGGCGTGGCCTTCGCCTCCACGGCGGCGACCAGCGTGTCGAGCACGGCGCGCACGGCGGCGGCGCGATCGCCGGAGAGTCGCTCAGCGGCGTCGCGCGCATCCGCGAGAAAGCCGACCGTCTCCTGATACTCCTGGGCGGAGATCAGGCGCCCGTGCGGATCGATCCCTTTCGCGTATTCCTCGACGGCGACGCCGACGATGCTCGAGAGCCGCTTCGCGGGGTGCTCCTGAGCGTGGAGCGCCGGTGCAGCGGCGAGCGCGGCGAGCGCGGCGAGCGCCGCAATCTTGTTGAGAATCGTTCTCAATCGCATCCCGACTGAATGTATCGGCATTGCGAGAAAATATCCACCGGCGCGATCGCGTCAGTCCGCGTCGAGCACCACCACCGCGCCCGCCGTCGCCTCGCTGTGCGAGAGCGTCAGTAGCACGCGCGTCACGTTCAGCTCCGCCGCGCGCTCCGCCGCGATCCCGTGCAGCGCGAGCGATGGGCGACCATCCGCGCCGGTCACCACTTCCATCTCGCGCCACCCGATCCCGCGCGCGCCGTCGCTCCCGGACAGCGCCTTGTATGCCGCCTCCTTCGCCGCGATGCGCGCCGCGAGGTGCACGTACGGGCGCATCTTCCGCATCGCGTACGCCACCTCCCCCTCGGTGAACATGCGCTTCAGCGCGCGCTCCCCCTTGGTGGCGATGAGCTTCTTCGCCCGCGCGATGTCCACCAGATCGAGCCCCACGCCGACGATCACGAGCGTCTCCTCCCGCCGCGCGCCCCGAGCCAGCGGCGTCCGTGCGCCCCCGTGCCGCGCCGCTCGGGTCCGAGCAGCGCCGCCAGCGGGAGCCAGCACGCATCGGCGCCCTCGTACGCGTCGCGCAGCGCCTGCACCCATGCGCGCCATCGCGCCCATCGCTCCTCGTCCGCGCTCGCGGCCAGCGCCGCCTGCGCGCGCTCGAGCCGGGCCACGCGGCGCAGCAGATCCTCGGCCGTGTCCATCAGCTCCGCCTCGAGCGCGCGCCGCTCCGGCGGGTCGTCGGGGTACCGCTCCGCCGCCAGCGCGCGCAGCACGCCGGTGAGCGCGTCGCGCAGCGCCGCCGCGTCGAGCGCGCCGCGCACCCCATCCGGGCGCGCCGCGCGCTCCGCCGCTCGACGCGCGGCGATGAGCGGCGCGAACCAGCGGTCGTGCTCCGCCCCCGGGGCGCCGTGGCGTGATCCCATCGCGCGCATCGACAGCGTGAGCTCCGGCAGCGCGAGCGCGCGCTGCGCGAGCTCCCGCGCGAGCCCCTCCAGCTCCGGCCCTCCACCGAGCTGCACCACGTCCCCCTGCGCCACGAACAGCGCGAGCGTCGTGCCCTCGGCGCGCGCCCCCTCGAGCGAGGCGACCGGCAGCACGATGCGCTCGCGCGGGAGCACCAGCGCGAGCGCCTCCTCCTCCAGCGCGGCCAGCGCCTCCCCCGCGAGCTCGCGCCCGCGCAGCAGCCCGGACACGCTCACGCGAATCGCCGCGCGCATGCCGCTCACCTCACGCGTCCTCGCGATCGTACGACGCCGACCCCATCAGCTCCGCGTCGCACAGCGCCGCGGTCGCTCCGGTGCGCGCCTCGTACCGTGCCACGAACTCGCGCAACCGCTCCGCCGTGAACGCCTCGCGCGGGATCCCGAGCACCGCGACGGCGCGCTCGATCCCTTCCGGCGTCCCCTCCACTTCAACCAGGTCGTCCATCCGTGGATAGCGCTCGAACCGGATGATCGTGCCATCGAGCGTGTACTGCGCGATCTCGCGGTCGATGGCGCGCGTCACCTGGTAGCCGAGGTGCTCCAGGATGGCCTCGAGCGCGTCGGGGTCCGTGGTGGGCGTGGCCACCTCCTCGCGCACCTTGTAGCCGTCGTGGTACTCCGTGCGCCCCTTCCACCCGAGCTCCGCCTCCACGCGCTCGCCGCAGCGGTAGGCGCGGAGCCGCAGCACCTCGTCGCGCGCCGCGAGCGCGCGCGACGGCGTGTCGTAGCGCCGGTCCTCGAGGCGGCCGTGGAAGGTGAGCGTGCCACCCGCGCGCTCCACGCGCGCGCGCCGCAGCGCCCAGTCGTCCAGCACCGCCTTGAGCTCCACTTCACGCATCGACGATCACCCGCATCACCGCCGCCGTGTCGGCGAGCGAGGGGAACACGGCGTACGGTGCGTGCCGTGCCAGCTCCTCCACGGTGTAGCGCCCCGTGGCGACCGCGATCGCCTTCGCCCCGATCCCCCGCCCGCACTCCACGTCCGCCGGCGTGTCGCCGATCACGAACATGTCGGGCCCCGGAATCTCGAGCCCCAGCTCCTCGCGCGCCCGCCGCTGCGCCACCGCCGGCAGCTCCGGGCGGTGGTGATGGTCGGACCCGAACGCCCCCACCCGGAAGCGCGCGATGTCGATCCCCGCCGAGCGGAGCTTGAGCGCCGCCCCCGCGCGCAGGTTGCCCGTGAGGAGGCCGAGCACCACATCGTCGCGCGCCTCGAGCGCATCGAGGAGCTCCCGCACGCCCTCGTACACGTGCGTGTGCAGCCCTTCCGCCAGCTCCCCCTCGAGCCCCGTGA
>CAMLEQ010000338.1 GCA_946479015.1 uncultured Gemmatimonadota bacterium
GCGCCCCGCGCACCACGTCGGCCAATGCACACGGGTCGGCGCCGAACTCCATCCCTCCCGCCTTCACGTTGGGGCAGCTCACGTTCAGCTCGAAGCCGTCCACCCCCGGCGCGCCGTCCAGCCCCGCCACCACCGCGGCGTAGTCCTCCACCGCATCGCCGACCACGTTCACGAGCACGCGCGCCCGATGCACGTGCGCGGCGAGCCACGGCAGGTCCGCCCGCCGCACCTCCTCGAGCCCGGGATTCGCGAGCCCGACCGCGTTGATCATCCCGCCGAGGAACTCCCGCACGCGCGGCGCGGGGGCGCCCTTGCGCGGCAGCCGGCTCACCGCCTTGGTGACGAGCCCGCCGAGCGCATCGAGGGAGACCACGTCGGCGAGCTCGCGCCCGTAGGCGGCGGTGCCCGCCGCGAGCACCACGGGGTTCTGGAAGGAGAGACCGGCGGCCTCGACCGCGAGCGGTCCGTCGCCGGGAAGTCTGGGATCGCTCATGGCGCGCCGGGCGGAGCGGGTCGCACGGGAGCGCGCGGCGCGGCTGCGTTCGCCGCTCCCGAGTCGGGGTGAAGACGACGCAGGCTGTCGGCGTACTGCGCCACCACGCGGCGCCATGCCCGCGCCAGGAGCGCGTCGGCCGGCTCGACCGCGGGGCCGCCATCACCGGCGGCGGGGGACGACGATTCCAGCTCCCCGTACGCGGCGCGCGCGACCACGGTGTCGCGCTTCGTGGTGTCGCGCTTCGTGCCGGGCGCGGCGGATTCCGGCGGCCCGAGCTGCGCCGCCGCGCGCATCGCCTTCTCGGCGAGTTGGGAGCGCGTCTGCGCCGCCACCTCGTGGAAGAGCGCCCGCGCCAGCGCGGGAGCGCGGAGGCTGTCCCGCGCCACCTCCGCGGCGAGGAAGAGCGATGCGCCGGTGTCGTCATCCCGGTCGTGAAGCAGTTGCAGCAGGAGCAGGTCGTCCTCCATCCGGCGCAGTAGCGGGCTTCCGGCCGCCCTCGCCCGCCCCGCCGCGATCACGTTCGCGACATCCACCACCGAGGTGAGCCCGTGCAGCTCGGCGAGCGTGAGGCGTGCCGCCGCCTCGCGCAGGCGCGTGGAGTCGCGCGACAGCGACGCCACGGCGGCGAAGTGCGCGCGCGCCGCCGAGTCGGCATCCGCCGCCAACGACAGCTCCCCGGCGAGCATGTGCAGGCGCGCCCGGTCCTCGGTCGCGACGCGCGATCCGTCGTAGCGCGCGACGATCCGCTCCACCGCGTCGGCGTGTCCGGCCTCCCAGAGCGTGCGCAGCTCGTCCAGCAGGTCGTCGCGGAAGTCGCCATGGGCGGCACGCCGCACGAGCAGCGACTCGGCGGCCGCCGCATCGCCGCGGTCGAGGTACGCGCGCGCGAGCGCCCAGTCGGCACGCGCCACGCTGGCGGTCCGCAGGTACGCGCGCGCCGAGTCCTCTTCCCCGAGCGCGACGGACGCGAGCGCGGCCCAGAGCGACGCATCGCGCGCGAGCTGCCGGTCCGCGCCGCGCGCGAGCGGCGCGAGCAGCGCGCGCCCCGCCGCGTAGCGCCGCTCGCGCACGCGGCACACCCCGAGCGCCAGCGTCGCGCGTCCGAGGCGCGCCTCCGTCTCCTCCGACCGCGTGAGCACGCTCGTCAGGCGTGGCACCGCGCGATCGCAGCGCGAGGCCATGGCCCACGACCAGCCGGCGATGAACATGGCGTCGGGCGCCCAGCGGCTCCGCGGGTGGTGCACCAGCACCGTCTCCGCCTTCTGGGCCGCGGTGGTGAAGAGCGAATCGGCCTCCGCGCTCCGCCCGTCGCGCAGCAGCGCATCTCCGCGCTTCTGTGCCTGACGCGCGTTGTAGATGCCGTTGAAGTAGACACATCCCGCCAGCGGCACGGTCGCCAGGAGGAGTGCCGCGTGTCTCATGGGCCCTTCGTCCCCAGACGGCGCTCGTAGTGGTCGAGGTACTCCACCGTGGCGTCGGCGATGGCGGCGGCGATCTGGCGCTGCCGCGCGGCGTTCGTGATGAAGCGCGCCTCCTCGGGGTTCGTGCCGAACCCGATCTCGACGAGCACCGCCGGCATGTACGCGGTCACCAGCACGCGAAACCCCGCCTGCTTCACCCCCCGGCTCGGCCCCGGTTCCACCGTGCCCAGCCGTTCCTGGATGCGCTGCGCCAGGTCGCTCGACTCGCGCAGGTGCTCGTTCTGCGCCATGTCGTTGATGATGAAGCGCAAGGGGTCGTCCCCCGCCGCCTCGGCCTGCGTCTCGAAGCGCACCGACGCGTTCTCCATGTTCTCCACGCGCTTCGCATCCTCGGTCCTCGCCTCGGCGAGGAAGTACGTCTCGAAGCCGCGCGCGTCCGCGGGGTGCCGCCAGTTCGGGTTGGCGGCGTTCACGTGGATGGAGATGAACAGGTCGCCGTGCTTCTCGTTGGCGATGCGGCCACGGTCGGAGAGCGCGATGAGCGTGTCGGTGGTACGGGTCATCACCACGTCGAAGCCGCGATCGCGGAGCGCGGTGCCGAGCTTCTTCGCGACGGCGAGAGTGATGTCCTTCTCGTACACCTTCCACCGGGTGCCGATGGGTCCCGACATCCCGTTGTCCGGGCCGCCGTGGCCGGCATCGACCACGATCACGCGTCGATGGGCGCGGCGGCCGGCCGGGCGCGCCGGCGAGGCGCGCCGCGACGCCCGCGACGATGCCGGGGGCGCGCCGGCCGCTTCGAGCACGCGCAGCTCGCCGCGCGCCGCATCGTAGCGGACGTGCTCCGGCGCGAGCTGCGGGAGGAGATCGGCCACCACTTGGAGGGGGAGGATCAGCCGCCCGTCGCGCACGAAGGGCGCCGCCGCGAGCGGGAACACCGTGGCGCCCACGCGGGCGAACGGCACGCGGTCGGACAGCTCGAGGTCCACGCCGGCCACGCGCACGGTGTAGTGATCGTTCCCGCCGCGCTTCACGGAGACGGGGAGCACCGGGGCGAGCCGCTCGACGGCGACGGCCGCGCCGTGGCTCGTCCTCAGGAGCGGCACCGACGCCTCGCGCCCCGACGCGCGCACGGCGAGCACGGCGGGGGTGGCGGCCGCGGCGATCTGCAGCGCGGCGAGCAGCTCGCCGATCATCGGGCCCGCGCCGCGCGCGCCATCTCGCGCTCGTCCTCGCGCCGCCGCTCCGTCTCGCGCTTGTCGTGCAGCTTCTTTCCCTTGCCGAGTGCCAGCGTCACTTTGGCCCGTCCCCGCGTGAAGTGGAGGTCGAGCGGGATCAGGGTGAGCCCCTGCCGCTCCACGGCGCCGATCATTCTCCGGATCTCCCGCTTGTGCAGCAGCAGCTTTCGCGTGCGGGTCGGCTCGTGGTTGAACTGGTTCCCCTGCTCGTACGGCGCGATGTGCAGGTTGAGCAGGAACACCTCGCCGCCGTGCACGATCGCATAGGCGTCGGAGAGGTTCGCCTTGCCGTTGCGGAGCGACTTGATCTCCGTACCGGTGAGCGCGATCCCCGTCTCCCACGTCTCGAGGATGTGATAGTCGTGTCGAGCGCGCTTGTTCCGGGCGATGATCTCGTGCGGTTCCTGTTCGGCTGCAGCCATCGGACGCTGGGGGGTGACGGGGGCGCGGCGCGCCCCGGCATGCCCTGATCGGACACGCGCCGGCCCATGCTGGACTCGTTCTCTCCAGGCATGGGAATCACTGGTGGGCAACATAGGCGCACCGTTCACGAGAGGCAACGGCAGCGCGTTGACACGGCGCCCTGTGCCGAATAGCTTTCCCGTCTGCGCCGAAGTGGTGGAATTGGTAGACGCGCTGCGTTCAGGGCGCAGTGGGCGATAGCCCGTGGGGGTTCGAGTCCCCCCTTCGGCATGCACGACGCGCGGTACACGCGAGAGCGGGCGGCATCGACAGCGATGCCGCCCGCTCCGTGCATCCGGAGGTGTGCCCGCTCACCGCCGGGCCGACCGCGCGATGGAGGACGGGACCTCGTGTTCCGGCAGCGCGGCGCTCCCGAACCGCTCGCGCAGCGACGCGTTGGCCTCGGCGAGGTAGTGAGAGAGGATCTCCGACGCGCGCGCCACGAGCTCGGGGGGCACCGCGTCGCGATGCCCGGCAAACTCGAGCAGGGTGCGCCCGAGATGCCACCCCGACCCGGCTCCGGCGCGATTGGCGAGCGCCTCCCCGTACGCGCGCAGGCGGGCGTTGAGCTGCCGCTCCGCCACGCGCAGCTTGCCGGGCGCGATGGCCGGGTCGCGAGCCAGCGCCTCCCCGAGCGCGCGCGCCACCACGGAGGCCGTGCGATCGTCGAGCGCATCGCGCTGCGCGGCGAGCAGGCCGAGCGCGCGGCGCGCGTAGCGCAGCTCCCACCGCGCGTGGTCGGCGTCGCCGCCCGCGGCGCTCGCCGCGAGCCAGGCCACGTCTCCCTCCGCCGGCTCCACGCACAGCGATGCCACGAAGGCTCCCGCGCGCGCGCGCAGGTCGCGGGAGACGCGCCACTCGTTCCAGAACGCCATGCGCGCGCGTCGCGGGAGCGTCAGCCCTGCAACACGGGGAGTCCGACGCGCTCGCGCACCACCGGCTCCTCGTGCATCAGGTCCGAGAGGTGCACGCTCT
>CAMLEQ010000339.1 GCA_946479015.1 uncultured Gemmatimonadota bacterium
GCGCGTGTAGGGCGGGATGTAGAGAAAGCTCACCTACAGCCGAGCCTACACGCGCTCTACCTCCCTCCTCATCCCGTCAGTTCCCTACACGCCACACGCGTTTCACGGTGGTCCAGCGACTACTCACTACTCCCCCTTGGACATCCCCGCCTTCTGTCGCTAGCCTTGTATGGTACCGCCCGCGTCTGCGGCGCGCGATCGACTCTCTCCGGACGACAGATGACAGCACAGGCACACGACGCCGCCACCATCGTGGCGGAAAATGGCGAGCGGGCGGGCGCTGAGGCGGCGCCCAGATTTTCCACCATGGCCGAGGGGCTCACGGGCTCCGAGATCCTCCGCATCGCCGCCGACATCCGCGCCATGGTCGCGCGCGGGGAGAGTGTTTGCAACCTCACCGTCGGCGACTTCTCCCCGAAGTCCTTCCCCATCCCCGAGGGGCTGCGCGAGCGGATCGTGACGGCGCTCCAGCGCGGCGAGACGAACTATCCGCCATCGAACGGCGTCGCCGCGCTCCGCGAGGCGGTGTGCCAGCTCTACGAGCGGATGCTCGGGCTGCACGTCACTCCCGATCGCGTGATCATCGGCGGCGGCTCGCGCCCCGGGATCTACGCCACGTACCGCACGCTCGTGGATCCTGGGGACCGGGTGGTGTTCCCGGCGCCCTCGTGGAACAACAACCACTACTGCCACCTCGTGGGCGCGCGGAAGGTGGAGGTGCCGTGCGATGCCTCCACGGGCTTCCTCCCCACGCGCGAGATGCTGGCGCCGCTCCTTCGCGGCGCGCGTCTGCTCGCGCTGAACTCCCCGCTCAACCCCGCCGGCACGGCGTTCGACGCCGACGCCCTCGCGGGGATCTGCGATCTGGTGCTCGAGGAGAACGAGCGGCGCGGCACGAGCGAGCGTCCGCTCTTCCTCATGTACGATCAGGTGTACTGGATGCTGACGTACGGGATCGACCACGTGGACCCGATCCGTCTGCGCCCGGCGATGGAGCAGTACACGGTCCTCATCGACGGCATCTCCAAGGCGTTCGCCTCGACGGGGCTGCGTGTGGGTTGGACGGTGGCGCCGGCCGACGTGGCGCCGCGCCTCTCTGACGTGGTGGGGCACATGGGCGCGTGGGCGCCGCGCGCCGAGCAGGTGGCGACGGCGGAGTTCCTGCGCGCCACGGAGGAGGTGGAGGAGTACCGCGACGAGATCCGGCGGCAGGCGAAGCGTCGCCTCGATGCGCTCGTGTCGCACCTGAGCGCGTGGCGCGAGGCGGGGCTGCCGGTGGACTTCGTCTCCCCACAGGGGGCGATCTACCTCTCGGCGCGCTTCGCGCTCGCCGGCCGCCGCACCCCGAGCGGCGAGACGCTGCGCGACACCGACGACGTCCGTCGCTGGCTGCTGCGCGAGGCGGGGCTCGCGGTGGTCCCCTTCCAGGCGTTCGGCGTGGCCGAGGCGGATGGCTGGTGCCGCCTGTCGGTGGGCGCGGTGACGGTGGAGGAGATCGAGGCGGTGATGCCCCGCGTGCGCGCGGCGATCGAGAGCGTCACCAAGGGGTGACATGCGCGGGCCCGTCTCGTGAACGAGCCGGGCCCCGCGGGGCGGTCGCGGACGGCAGGAGGCCGCTACCGCCCTCCCGTCACCAGCATGTAGATCCCCAGCGCGAGCAGCAGCACGGCGATCACGCGGCGGAAGGTGCGCTGCGGGAGCCTGCCGAGCACGCGCGTCCCGAGCGCCGTGCCCACCACCACGCCCGCGGTGGCGAGGAGCACCATCGGCCACACGCGGGCGATGTCGCGCCACTGGGTGGCCAGGTACACGGGGAGCCGAGCCGCGTCCACGAACAGCGCGATCGCGGTGGCCGTGGCGACGAACGACTCCTTGGGGACGTCGAAGCCGAGCATCGCGGCGGTGCGGATCCCCCCCTGATTTCCCACCAGCCCGCCGAACGCACCTGACAGCGCCCCCGCCACCCACGCCGCGGCGTGTCCCCAGCGCACGCGCTGGATCCAGCCGGTGAGCTCGGAGACGGCGGCGAGCACGAGGAGCAGCCCGAACACCACCGCCAGCCCGTGACTCGACACGCGCGTGTGCGCGAGCGCGCCGATGAGCCCTCCGGCCGCGCTCGCGATCCCGAAGCCGAGGAGCACGCGCCGGTCCACGTACCGCCGGAGCATCCAGAAGCGCTGCACCGTGCCGACGAAGTGCGGGATGGCGATCGCGGCGACGGCGAGCTTCGTCCCCGTCTGGACCGCGAGCGTGGGGGTGAGCAGGCTGCCGATCCCGAATCCGGCCACCGCCGCGACGCCGCCGGCGATGATCGCCACGGCGGCCAGCAGGAGGGAGAAGAACATCCGCTATCGAGCGCGTCCGGTGTCGTTCACTGTCCCTTCGCCTCCGACTTCCGCGCGCCGTGCATGAGCGACAGCGCCGCCTCCACGCCGCGCGCGAGCTGGGGGCCGTCGCCGGCGGCGTACCAGTGGATCCAGTACATGCGGGGCTCCTCCTCCACCATGTGGTTGTGCACCGCGGTCACGTGGAGCCCGTGCTCGTCGAGCGCGCGCGCCACGGGGTCCACCTCCGTCGGGAGCACGAACAGCTCCCCCGTGCTCGCGGTCCGTCCGCCGCCGAGCTGCTCGAACACGACCTCCGACGCCGTCTCGATGGTGCCGTTGGACTTCACCGGAACGCCGTGCACGCGCAGCCGCTCCTCCCTCGGAAAGACCCACTCCGCCACCTTCCCCTCCGCCTCCTCGTGCTTGCCGAGGATCGCGTCGATCGCCGCCCAGTCCGCGCTCGGCGATTCGTCCTTTCCCGCGGCGAGTGGGGTCGCCGTCTTCGCGAACACCGAGCGCAGCGCGGTCGCCACCGAGTCCGCCGCGCCGCGCATGATCACGTGCAGGTACATGATGCGTGGCGTCTCGCCGATCAGGTGGTTGTGCAGCGCGCTCACGTGCACGCCGCGCCGGTGGGCCTCCGCCAGCGCGGCCGGCACCTCGTCGGCGCGCAGCACCACCTCTCCCATCGCCAGCACGTCCTTCGTCCCCACCGGAACGAAGCCGGCGTAGCTGGTGAACTCGAAGCGCGGCGAGAGCGAGTCTCCCGCGATGCGCACGCGAAGATCGCTCCGGGGCAGCTCCACGCGGAAGTACCCCTCCTCCGTCTTTCCCTGGCCGAAGACGCGGCGGATCGCGTCCCAGCGCGGATCGTCGGCGGTGGCGGATGCGGACGCGCCTTGGGCGCGCGCGGCGGGCGCGATGATGGCGGGTGCGGCCGCGAGCGCGAGGGCGGCGGCACCGAGGCGGGCGGAGCGGCTGGCGCGGAGCATCGGGCGGTGGTCCTGCGAGAGTGAACGGCTGGCCGGCTGGCGCGCGCGCGCCGGCCGGGGGGACGCCGCTTCCGAGGGGCACGCGCGGTGCCGTCGCTCCCCGATCGAGTGGCATCGCCGGCACCCGCGCGGCTGGCCGCTTCGTGGCGCCCGCCGCCATCGGGCGGTTAGTTGTCGTGCTCGCACCATCGCTCGCGAGCACCCCCCCCGCTCGCGCGAGCGCCACCAGAGGCCCCGGCGCGCCGGGTTGCCCACCGTTGCACCGAGATCCGTGCCGACCGCACACGACATCGAGACGGCGATCCGCCGCCGGCGGACGTTCGCCATCATCAGCCACCCCGACGCGGGGAAGACCACGCTCACGGAGAAGCTCCTCCTGTACGGCGGCGCCATCCACCTGGCCGGCTCCGTGAAGGCGCGCCGCGCGCAGCGGCACGCCACCTCCGACTGGATGAAGCTCGAGCAGGAGCGCGGGATCTCGGTGACGTCGAGCGTGATGCAGTTCGAGTGGGAGGGGTACCAGGTGAACCTCCTCGACACGCCGGGGCACGAGGACTTCTCCGAGGACACCTACCGCACGCTCGTCGCCGCCGACAGCGCGGTGATGCTCCTCGACAACCGCCGCGGGGTGGAGGAGCGCACGCGCCAGCTCTTCGCCGTCTGCAAGCGGCGCCGCACGCCGATCTTCACCTTCGTGAACAAGTGCGACCGCGCGGGGGAGGATCCGCTGAAGCTGGTGAGCGACGTCGAGGCCGATCTCGGGATCGCCTGCCACCCGGTGACGTGGCCCATCCACCGCGACGGCGAGTTCGTGGGCGTGTACGATCGCCGCCGGCGGCTGATCCACCTGTTCGACCGCGCCGACGATCACGGCGCCTCGCGCACGGCGGTGAGCGTCGCGTCGCTCGACGATGCCGCCGTGCGCGAGCTGCTCGGCCCGGAGTCGCACGAGGCGCTGCTGCACGACATCGCGCTCCTCGATGCCGCAGGCGCGCCGTTCGACCATGCCGAGGTGCTCGCCGGCGAGCTCACGCCCGTGTTCTTCGGCAGCGCGCTGACGAACTTCGGCGTGGAGCCCTTCCTGCGAGAGTTCCTCGAGCTGGCGCCCGCGCCGGGCCCGCGCGAGACGTCCGCCGGCGCGGTGGAGCCCACGCACGAGGGGTTCACCGGGTTCGTGTTCAAGATCCAGGCGAACATGGACCCGCGCCACCGCGACCGCGTGGCGTTCGTGCGCATCTGCTCCGGGCGCTTCGAGGCGGGGATGCCGG
>CAMLEQ010000340.1 GCA_946479015.1 uncultured Gemmatimonadota bacterium
GCGCTCGCCCCGCCCCATGATGGGCGGGGGGCGGCGCATTCGCGCCGCCCCCCTCGCGTTCCCTTCCCGAGTCCCGCTTCCCGAATCCCGAGTCCCGAGCCTTCAGCCCAACCGCGCCTCCGCCCCCGGCACCCCGTGCCGGGCGGCGATGCCGTAGACTTCCTCGGCCGGCAGGATCTCGTGCTCGAGCAGGGCGTCGGCCAGCGCCTCCACCGCCGCGCGGTGCTCGCGCACCAGGCGCTCGGCGCGCTCCGCCTGCGACGTGATGAGCGTGCGCGTGGCCTTGTCGATCTCCCCCTGGAGCTGCCCGCTCGGGCCTCCTCCCTGCGCGCCGGGGTCGGCGCTGATGAGCCCCACTTCCTCGCTCATTCCGAACTCCGCCACCATGCGCCGGGCGATCCCCGTGGCCTGCACGAGATCGCTCCCCGCGCCGGTGGTCACGGCGTCCGGTCCGAGGAAGACCAGCTCCGCGGCGCGCCCGCCGAGCGCCTTGGCGATGATCCCCTCGAGGTAGCGGCGGGGGTGCAGGTGCCGATCGGACTCGGGGGCGAAGTGCGCCGCACCGAGCGAGCGTCCACGCGGCTCGATCGTGACTTTGTGCAGCTTGTCGTCGGGACAGGCGATCATCCCCACGATGGCGTGCCCCGCCTCGTGCAGCGCGATGAGGCGCCGCTCCGCGTCGCTCACCACCACGCCGGCGCGCACGCGCCCGAGCAGGATCTTGTCGCGCGCCTGCTCGATGTGCGCGCCGGTGATCAGCTCACTGTCATCCTGCACGGCGATGATCGCCGCCTCGTTGAGCAGGTTCGCGAGCTCCGCGCCGGAGTGACCGACGGTGAGGTGCGCGAGCCGCTCGAGGTCCACGTCGGGAGAGAGCGGCGCGCTGGCGGCGTGGATCTTCAGGATCTCGAGTCGGTCGCTCGCCGTGGGGAGGGGAACCTCCACCACGCGATCGAAGCGCCCGGGACGCCGCACGGCGGGATCGAGCATGTCCTCGCGGTTCGTGGCCGCCATCCACACCACGCCCTCGCTCCCGCCCATGCCGTCCATCTCCACCAGGAGCTGGTTGAGCGTGACCTCCTCCTCACCGGAGCGGTTGGGGCGCCCGCGGCGTCCGCCGAGGGAGTCGAACTCGTCGATGAAGATGATGCAGGGCGCGGCCTCGCGCGCCTGCTTCGCGAGCTGGCGCACGCGGCGCGAGCCGACGCCCACGTACATCTCGTTGAAGTCCGAGCCCGCGGCGACGATGACGGGGCACCCCGCCTCGCCGGCCACCGCGCGCGCGAGCAGCGTCTTGCCGGTGCCCGGCGGCCCGATGAGCAGCACCCCCTTGGGGCACTTGGCGCCCATGGCGCGGAAGCGGTCGGGGTGCTTCAGGTAGGCGATGACGTCGCGCAGGTCGGCCTGCGCTTCGCGCGCGCCGCCGACATCGGCGAGGGTGAGCTGCCGCGACGGGGGCGTGGGGACGAACTTCGACGCCACCAGTCCGCCGCCGCGCTGCCGCACGACCATGAAGCCGACCACGCCGAGGATGGCGAAGAGGCTGATCAGCTGGATGATCGTCTCGGAGCTGGGCGTGGACGCGGCTTCCACCACGCGCACGCGTACGCCGTCGGCGCTCCAGCGCTCCAGGTCCCCGAGCGACACCGCGCGGGCGGGGACCGTGGTCTCCACGGTCCGCACCGACCGTCCGCCGATGGTTCGCGGCGTTCGGAGCGTGGCGACGATGCGCTCCCCTCCATCCTGCACGGTGAGCTCGCTCACCGCGTGCGCCGAGATCGCGGACGAGATCTCGGAGAAGGGAACGTCAGGATTGACGGCGGCGGCGAGGTGCGTGGCGCGCCATGCGATGATGAAGATCATGCAGGCCGCCAGCAGGAGCGCGCCGATGGGCCAGTAGCGCACGGGCCCGCGACGCTGCGAGATGTTGAAGAGGCCGCGGAGCTTCCAATTTCGCCGCTCGCGCCGCGCCGCGCTCCGCCCGTTCTTCAGGCGAGTGGATGGGGATGACACCAGACTGCGTACCAGGCAAACGACAACAGAGACACCGGCTTCCTTCCCCCGCCACGCGAACGGGTGGCGGGGAAACGAAACGAGGTGCGATGACCACACAAGGAGCGAAGCTCGCGACGATTTCTGTGCGCGAGCGCGCCCTGACCGGAGGACGGCGCCATGCGGCGGCTCGTAACGACCCCGACCTCCTCAATCTAGCGACGCTCGGACGGATATCCACCCGCGTGCAGAGCGCGGCAGGGGGGGATCTGGCCTCGCGGCCAGCCCCGGCCGCCGAGCGGGCGCGGCCGTGCACCCCGCCGAGAGGCGGGGCACGAGGAGGCAGCCGGGGCAGTCAGACCGCCGCCAGCGCCTGCTTCACGTCCGCGATCAGGTCATCGGGGTGCTCGACGCCGATGGACATGCGGATCATCGCCGGCGTGATCCCGATTCGTGCCTTGGTCTCCGGCGAAACGTCGGCGTGGGTCATGGTGGCCGGGTGCTCGGCGAGCGACTCGGTGCCACCGAGACTGACGGCGAGCTTGATGAGCCGCAGATGATCGAGGAAGCGGAACGCCTCCGGCTCGCCGCCGACGATCTCGAAGGAGATCACCGAGCCGGGGGCGAGACACTGACGCTGATAGAGCTCGTGCTGCGGGTGGGTCTCGTCGAGATGGCCGAGGTAGTGGACGCGCTGCACCTTCGGGTGGTCGGCGAGGAAATCGGCCACGTAGCGGGCGTTCTTGGTCTGCGACGTCATGCGCAGCTTGAGCGTCTCGAGGCTCCGCAGCAGGAGCCACCCCGTCCAGGGGCCGGCCATGGTGCCGAGGAAGGTGCGCATGGCGCGCACGCGGGCGAGGAGCGCGCGGGAGCCGAGACACGCGCCGGCGATCACGTCGCTGTGGCCGCCGATGTACTTGGTGGCGGAGTACAGCACCAGGTGCGCGCCGTGCTTCAGCGGGTGCTGCCAGAGCGGGCCGAGGAAGGTGTTGTCGACGGCGACGAGCACCTCGCGCTCCTCGGTCGAGTGCTGCCTGGCGATCGCCGCGCACATCGCGATGTCCACGAGGGCGTTCGTGGGATTGGCGGGCGTCTCGATGTAGATCATCGCGAGGCGCCCCGCCTGGCCGGCGCGCGCGAGCGCGCCCTCGATCTCCTCGCGGCCGCTGCCGGCCTGGAAAGCGACGGGGGTGATCCCGAAGCGCGGGAGCACGTGATTGATGAAGTGATCCGTTCCGCCGTAGACCGGCTGGCTGTGCAGGAGCACATCGCCGGGGCGGAGGAACTCGAGCAGCGTGGTGGTGATGGCGGCCATGCCGCTCTCGAACACCGCGCACGCTTCGGCACCATCCCAGAGCGTGAGACGATCCTCGAGGATCTCGAGGTCGGGGTTGTTGAGCCGGCTGTAGATGAGGCCGAGCTCCTCTCCCGGCGCCTGCTCGCGCAGGCCGTAGGCGACCTCGAAGAACTTCTTCCCGGCCTCGGCGCTCTCGAACACGAAAGTCGAGGTCTGGAAGATGGGACACTTGATGGCTCCCTCGGAGAGCTCCGGCCGGTAGCCGTAGCTCATCATCAGGCTCTCCGGGTGGAGCGCCCTTCCGTTGGGGGAGCCCTCGGGCTCGCGACCTGGCATGCGCATACCTCTCGACGTGAAAAAAAACGCGGCGCCCCGCGCCGGGGGCGCCGCGTGTGGCGCGTGAAAGGTATCGCGAGCCGGCTCACCCTTCCATGCTCTTCCCCTCGCGCGCGGCCATGGCGACGGTCGCGTCGCCGTACGTGGCGCGGATGCCGTCGCCGATGAGGTGCCGCACCATGTGCTCGTCCATCTCGGGGTGCCGCTTCGCGACGTCGCGCACGGTGGCGGCGACGAAGTCACGGCGGGTGCCGCCATCCATGTCGAAGGCGCCGGCCTTGAGCATCTCCTCGAGCAGGTCGAGTCGCGCCTCGGTGTACGCCACTTCGCGCTTGTCCATCAGTCCTCCTGGGTCGCCGCGGTTCAGCGGTGCGCCGGGTGCACACCGTGTTCCACCGCGCGCTCCGCGCGTGGCTCAGCTCACCTTCCGCGTCTTGCGGCGCAGGAAATCCATGAGGATGAACTGGCCGAGCGTCATGGTGTTGGTGAAGTAGGCCTTGCCGCGGCTGATCGCGGCCACCCGCTTCACGAACTCGACGAGCGACCGGTCGCGCGCGAGCATGAAGGTGTTGATCATGATCCCGCAGCGCCGGCAGTCGGCCACCTCGCGCAGCGTCTGCGCGGCGACCATCGCGTCGAGCCCCATGGAGTTCTTGTAGATCATCCCGTTGGGCATGGTGAGCGCGCTGGGCTTGCCGTCGGTGATCATCACGATCTGCCGCATGTCCTTCTTCTGGGAGAGGAGGATGCGGCGCGCGAGCTTGAGTCCCTCCGCGGTGTTCGTGTGGTACGGCCCCACCTGGGCGTGCGCGAGGCGCGCGAGCGGGATCTCCTCGGCCGAGTCGTGGAAGAGCACCACGCGCAGCGAATCGCCGGGGAACTGCGTGCGGATCAGGTGCGTGAGGGCGAGCGCCACCTTCTTGGCGGGGGTGAAGCGGTCCTCGCCGTAGAGGATCATCG
>CAMLEQ010000341.1 GCA_946479015.1 uncultured Gemmatimonadota bacterium
CCGGTCGAGGAGCCCAGCCGAGGAGCCCGAGCGGAACCCAGCCAGAGCGCCCGAGCGCCGCCACGGCCGAGGAGCCCGCGCGGAGCCGAGCCAGGGCGCGCGAGCGCCGACTACGCCCCGCGCGCCCGCTCCGACATCAAGCCGAGCGTGTTTCCTTCCGAGTCGCGGAGGAACACCATCCACAGATCGTGCGTGTCCATGCGCGCGATCAGGTGCGGCGCGTCGACGAACTCCACGCCGCGCGCGCGCAGCGTGTCGTACGCGGCGTCGAGGTCCGCGACCTTGTAATACAGGATCGACGCCGCCCGCGCGCTCTCGGGTGTCTCGGGGCGGCTGAGCATGAGGCGGATGCCTCCGCAGTCGAAGAACGCGAGCCCGGGCACCTCGAACAGGAACGCCATGCCGAGCGTGTCGCGGTAGAAGCGCACCGCGCGCGCGAGGTCGTGCACCGGGATCGCAATCTGTCCGATCCGGTCGAGAGAGAACTCCGTCGTCGTGGGGCCCATCCGTCCTCCGGGTGTCGAGCGCCTCGTGGTGGCGGACGCCGGCGCTGGCGCGCGGCCGCCGTGGTCAGAACTTGAAGATGCGCTTGATGGCGGTCGCGATGCGACCCAGCCAGGCGCCGCCGGAATCCGGAGGCTCGAGGTGCGTGCGGCAGTACTGCGTGGGCTCCGTCCCCTGCTTGAACCACTCGCGCCGGGTGGTGGGGCACCACTGGCCGGCCAGCTCCCCGGTCTCCGCGTCGATCACGCGCGAGACGAGTCCCGGCGGCGGCTCCCACGGCGCATCGCGCGCGCCCTGGCGCCAGCCGGCGGTGTAGAACGCCGCCCACGCCGGCGCCGCGAGGCGCCCGCCGCTGGCGTTTTCCGCGATCGGGCGCGGCGCGTCGTAGCCGAACCAGACGCCGGCGACGATGGACGGCGTGTAGCCCACGAACCAGACGTCGGTGCCATCGTTCGTCGTCCCCGTCTTGCCGGCGATCGGCCCCTCGGCGCCCATGTCGCGCACGGCGCGCCCGGTCCCCTCGTCCACCACCGACTGGAGCATCGACGTGAGCTGGAAGGCATCGCGCGGATCGATCGCGCGGGTGAGCGGCGCGATCTCGCTCGACCAGAGCGGGGTGCCATCGCTCCCCTCGATGCGCTTCACGAGTCGCGGGCGCACGCGGAATCCGCCGTTGGCGAAGGGCGCGTACGCCGTGACGAGCTCCAGCGGCGTCACCTCGAGCGCGCCGAGCGCGATCGATGGGACGGCGGCGAGCGGGCTGGTGATCCCGCTCTCGTGCGCCACCGCCACCACGCGACGCTCCCCCACGGCGCGGCTGAAGCGCACCGCGGCGGCGTTGTTCGAGTGCGCGAGCGCGTGGCGCATGGTCACCGGTCCATCGTACTCGTCGCCGTAGTTCGCCGGCGTCCACACGCGCCCGCCCTCGTCCACCTCCACCGGCGAGTCGTCCACGATCGACGCCGGCGTGAAGCCGACGGAGAGCGCGGCGGCGTACACGAACGGCTTGAACGCCGATCCCGGCTGCCGCCGCGCGGCCAGCGCGCGGTCGAAGCCTCCCGGGTCGTTGTTCCGCCCGCCGACGAGCGCGCGGACGTCTCCGGTGCGCGGATCGAGCGCCACGAGCGCGCCCTCGATCTCCCCCGCGCGGCGGCCGTACCAGGCGCGCGACTCGCGGTCGATCGCCGCCGCGCGGTCATGCACCGCGCGCTCGGCCGCGCGCTGCGCCGTCGCGTCGATGGTCGTGTAGACCGTGACGTCCCCCTCGTCGAGGGCATCGGGGCCGAGCACCGAATCCACGAGCGCGCGCACCGCGCCGATCACGTACGAGCTCGGCTGCGGCGGGTGCCACTCGTCCGCCGCGAGCACGAGCGGCTGCGCGGCGGCGGCGCGCGCGCGCTGCGCGCTGATGTAGCCCTCGCGCGCCATCAGCGCGAGCACGAGGTCGCGCCGGGCGCGCGCGCGCGCGGGATCGTGGCGCGGCGTGTACGCGGACGGCCCCTTGGGCAGCGCGGCGAGCACGGCGCCCTCGGCGAGCGTCAGCCGAGCGACGCTCTTCCCGAACAGATCACGGCTCGCGGCCTCCACGCCGTAGGTGCCGTTGCCGAGATAGATGACGTTGAGGTAGAGCTCGAGGATCTCGTCCTTGGAGAGGCTGTGCTCGATGAGGCGGGAGAGGCGCAGCTCGAGCAGCTTGCGGCGGAGCGTGCGCCGGGTGGCGATGTCGCGGGTGAAGGTGTTCCGCGCCACCTGCATGGTGATCGTGCTGAAGCCCTCGCGCACGCCCAGCGCGGCGGCGTTGCGCGCGGCGGCGCGCACGGCGGAATACCAGTCCACGCCGCGGTGGTGGTAGAAGCGCCGGTCCTCGGTGGCGATGAACGCCTCCCTGACGTGCGCGGGGATGCGGGAGAGGGGGACGTTGACGCGCCGCACGTAGGTGAGGCGGCCGATCAGGCGACCGGCGCGATCCACGACGCGACTCCCCTCGGCGGGGCGGTAGCTCCGGATGTCGGTGGCCGACGGGCAGCCATCGAATCCGCAGGTGGCGAGCCAGGCGTCGAAGGCGAGGATGCCCGTGACGGCGGTGGCCAGGACGAGGAGGGAGCGCCACTGCCGGCGCGCCCAGACGCGCGCGGGAACATGCGGATCAGCACGCAGCCGCTGGCGGAGGCGCTGGAGACGTTGCCTCCAAGGGTGTTCATCCATCATTAGCCGAGATCTTCCTCGCGATGCGAGCCGTGTAGTTACTACGCTGGCGGGGAGACCGAGTTTCCATACGCCGCGTACCGGGGTACAAAAACGGAGCGGCGGTCGTTAAGCTTCGCGGCCCTCCACGGCCTCCGCGCCACCCCACTTTCTCTGGAAGTAGGATGTCTCGCCCCACAATCGCAGTGGCACTTTCCGTGCTTCTGGCCGCGCTCGCTTGCCGCGAGGGCGGTTCCGTTGCCGCGCCCGCGCATCCGGCCACGCAGCCGCCCGCCGCCGCCGCTCCGACCACCATCTCCGGCGGCGACGTCGCCACCCGCCCCGGGAACGCCGGATCGCCTTCGGCGCGCACGCCGAACGAGCTGGGTCGCGTGCCCATCCTCGAGTACCATCTGATCGGCGACCGGGAGAGCCGGTGGATGGTCGAGCGCGGACACTTCCGCCGTCAGCTCGAGATGCTCTACCAGCGAGGCTACCGCCCCGTGTCGGTGGCGGAGCTGATGGACCGCAAGATCGAGCTGCCGGCGGGAGAGTCGCCGGTGGTGTTCACCTTCGACGATGCGTCGCCCTCGCAGTTCAGCTACGTGGAGCGTGACGGGAAGCTGGAGATCGATCCGAACAGCGCGGTCGGGATCTGGCTGGACTTTCACCGCACGCACCCCGACTGGGGGAACAAGGCGGTGTTCTGCATGCTGCCGTCGGCGGCCGCGGGACACGCGTTCTTCGGCGACAAGGGGATCGATGGACAGAAGACCGAGTGGCGCTATCGAAAGGTGAAGTTCCTCGCGGAGCAGGGCTTCGAGCTGTGCGCGCACACGCTCTGGCACGCGAACCTGGGAAAGTACTCCGACGCGGTGGTGCAGGAGCAGATCGCGCGCGGCGTGCTGGCCATCGATTCGGCGGTGACGGGTTACCGAGTGCGCACGTTCGCGCTCCCACTCGGCGTGTGGCCGAAGAATCGCGAGCTCGCGCGCGCGGGTGCGTGGCGTGATCCGCGCAGCGGGCACGTGGTGCGATACGACTTCGACGCGGTGCTCGAGGTGTCGGGTGGACCGGCGCGCAGTCCGTACGATCCCGCGTTCGACGCGCATCGCTTGCCGCGCGTGGAGGTGTTCGGCAACGAGCTGGAGAAGGTGCTCGATGCGCTCGACCGTTCCAGCGCGCGCTACGTCTCGGATGGCAACGCCACGGTGGTCGCGCGCCGTGCACCGACGACGCGCTTGGTCGCGCGGTGATCTCTGCCGGCGCGCGCCGGCAGCGATTCGGACAGAAGGCCCGTCGCGATGAGCGGCGGGCCGTCGTTTTGTTAGCGGGTGTAGATGTATCGAACAGTGAGGGCAGTGCGTCCTGACGTGACGCCTCGAAGATTGTCCTAAATTGACCCCCCGATGTCCTAAAACTGTGCTTGCCGCATCCCGCCCCCGTATACAGCTTTGGCACCGACGGAAGTGGGAAGTTTCGAGCCAGGAGGAATGAATGGGTAGCTCCGACGCGGTGCTCCCGCACTACGCATTTTTCGAGGCACTCGCCGGGATGAGCGAGTCGGACGCCGAGTGGCGTTCGGCGAGCGCCGGGCTGGTGACGCTTCGGCTGTTCGATGCGTGGGTGGCGGAGGGGTCGCGTATCGTGGCCGCCGATGCGTGGAGCTTGCGGGCGGTGCGGGAGACGATCGGGGCGGTGGACGCGCGGAGCTCACATCGTGCGCTGCTCACGAGCGTGGTGGATTCCATGATGCTGGCGGGGAGCGTACGGGTGGCGGTGGTGGCACCTCGGCTGATGGCGTACGCGCGCGCACTGCAGTTCGAGGCGAAGTGGGCGCTCGCGGCGGACGTGTATCGCACCGTGCTGGC
>CAMLEQ010000342.1 GCA_946479015.1 uncultured Gemmatimonadota bacterium
CCCGCGACATCAAGCTTGGAAGGCTTGCGCTCTACCAGCTGAGCTACTCCCGCGACTCCTGCCCGCGACCGCGCCCGGATCGCGTCATCCCAAGTGGTGGGGGAAGGATTCGAACCTTCGTAGGCGTTAGCCGGCAGATTTACAGTCTGCTCCCGTTGGCCGCTTGGGTACCCCACCGTGCCCACCCATCTGCCACCCCCTGCCCGACGCGCCGCCGGGCCTGCCGCGCTCACCAGAGCTGACGGCGAGAATCGAACTCGCAACCGCCTGATTACAAATCAGGTGCTCTGCCAATTGAGCTACGTCAGCGAACGGCTTTTTTGCGCGAGACACTTACGATAACCGGCACGCCCTTCGCAGTCAAGGCGCCGCCGCCGCGTATCTCTCGCTACCGCACCTTCTTCCACCGCGTCCCCGACGCCGTGTCCTCCAGCGCGATCCCCCGCGCCTCCACCTCCTTCCGGATCGCGTCTGCCGTCGCGAAATCCCGCCGCGCCCGCGCCTCCCGCCGCTCCCCGAGCTTCCGCTCCACCCATGTCCGCAGCTCCCCGTCCACCGCCGGCGCCTCCGGCACGATGTCGAGCACGCCGTTCACCAGCGCGAACGCCTCCCGCGCCCGCTCCAGCGCCCCCACGTCGCTCCCCCCGGCGTCGAGCTCGGCGTTCGCCGCCCGGATGAACTCGAACAGCGCCCCCATCGCCTCCGGCGCGTTGAGGTCGTCGAACAACGCCAGCCGCGCGTCGCGCTCGAGCGCCTCCGCCGCCGACGCCAGCGCCGGCGTCCCCCCTTCCGCCCGCTCCAACCGCTCGGCGAAGTCGCCCACCCGTCGCACCGCGTTCCGCGACGCCTCCAGCCCCTCCTCCGTCAGGTTGAGCTGCTTCCGGTAGTGCACGGAGAAGACGAAGTGGCGGATCGCCGCGGCCGAGATCCCCGCATCGCGCAGGTCCTGGACGCTGGCCACGTTCCCCAGCCGCTTCGCCATCTTCACCCCCTCCGTGAGGAGGAACTCGCCGTGGCACCAGAAGCGCGCGAACGGAGCGTCGTTGGCCCCCTCCGATTGCGCGATCTCGTCCTCGTGGTGCGGGAAGACGAGGTCGATCCCTCCGGCATGGATGTCGAGCGTGTCGCCGAGGTAGCGCTTGGCCATGGCCGAGCACTCGAGGTGCCACCCCGGACGCCCCCGCCCCCACGGCGAGTCCCACGCGGCCCCGGTGCGCTCGTCCTCGGGCTTGGCCGCTTTCCAGAGCGCGAAATCGCGGACGTCCTCCTTGTTGTAGTCGTCCGCCGCCACGCGCGCGCCCGGGCGGATGTCGCGCGTGTCCAGGCGCGAGAGCTTCCCGTAGCCCGGGAAGCGCGCGATGGCGAAGTAGACCGAGCCGTCCTCCGCCTGGTACGCGAGCCCACGATCCACGAGCCGCTGCACGAGCGCGATCATCTCGGGAATGTGCTCCGTGGCCTTGGGATAGACCTCGGCACGCTCGATGCGCAGAAATTCCCTGTCGCGATGGAAGATCTCGGTGACCGGCTCCGTCACCTCGCCGATCCTCACGCCGCGCTCGTCGGCGCGCCGGATGATCTTGTCGTCCACGTCGGTGAGGTTCATCACCTGGTAGACCTGCCACCCCGCGAGGCGCATGCTGCGGCGCAGGAGATCCTCGAAGAGGAACGTCCGGAAGTTGCCGAGGTGAGCCGGGTTGTACACCGTGGGACCGCAGGTGTACATCCGGATGGTACGGCCGTCGGCGGGCGCGAACGGTTCGGTGCGGCGGGTGAGCGTGTTGTAGAGGAGGAAGTCGGTCATTCCGCGGGATCCCGGTGCACGGTACCGCTCGCGCGGGGCGGCGGTCGGAGCCAGAGGCGGGAAGCTAGACACGGGTGGAGGTGGGGTCAACGGAGCGCGCCGAGTGCGCACCACGCGGAGGCTGGACGATGTCGAGAGCGTTCGTGAACGAGGACTCGGGGGGCGGCTCCCCCCGGCGGCGCTACATGCTACCAGCGCGCGAGGATCCCTCGTTCGATGCCGCGGCCGCCGCCGCGCTGCTGGAAGGGGCGGTGGAGGGAGACACGGAAAGCGCCGAGGTGGCGACGGGGTACTACTGGGGAGAGCGCCGCCTGCGCCCTCACGTGGAGCGGATCCTCGCCGAAGCACGCGCATCGGGAGACGAGTCGCTCACGCGGGCCGCCGAGCGGTTCCTGCGGTGAGCGGCGGGCGCAGCGTGCCGCCGGAGAGAATGAGCGTTCGCGCACCCACGTCGCGGAGCCAGCGCGGGTCGCTCGCGGTGACCACGGCGGCCACGCCGATCACCGCCAGCCAGCGCAGCACGAGCCCGGCGCGCTCGCCGAGGAGCAGAGGGGCGTCGTCGACGAGGAGCAGCGCCGGCGCGGCCGGCGTTGGCTCGAGCGCCGGGAGCGCGGCGGGGCGCGCGAGCGCCTCGCGCACGGCGGCGGTGGGCGCTCGCCCCACCCATTCCGGCGCGCCGCCGCTCACGTAGGCGGCACCGGGGGCGCCACCGGGAGGGAGAGCCCCACCCCACCGCACGCGCCCCACGTCCGGGCGCAGCAGGCCGGCGGCGCAGAGCAGGAGCGTGGTCTTCCCCGCCCCTGGCGCGCCGGCGATCCCCACCAGCTCTCCGGCCGCCACGCGCAGATGGACGCCCTGGAGTACCCTGGCGCTGGCGCAGCAGCCGGGGATCCCGGCCCGGTAGGTCTTGTGCACCCCGTCGAGCAGGAGCACTGGGGGCACGGACGAGGGGCGGAGCGCGACGCGCGCGTGCCCGGCACGAGGGGCGTGAGAGGTGAGGCGCACGCCCGACAAGATGGAGCGCGGCCGGCGCTCGGCGACATCGCCCGAGCGCCGGCCGGAGCCGCGTTACGCGGACGCGAGCGCCTCGCGCGAGCGGTGGAACGCGTCGATCGCGTCCACCACCGGCGCGGGGTCGAAGCGCACCGGATCCGTGGCCGGGAGCCCCGTCTCCTGGCTCACCCGATCGATCGCCTGGAGCGCGGCGCGCTCCGAGAGGTCGTACGTGTTGAGCGCGACCGCGATCACCGGCGCCGGACGCAGGTGCGCGAGCAGCATCTCGTGCATCCGGATGAAGTCGGAGAGCGGCGGGATCTTCACCCACGGATTGTTGTTGACGTGCTCGCGCGAGGGCTGCGCGCACATGACCATGGCGTGCGGGAGCGAGCCGTACATGAGCCCCAGCGTGACGCCCGCGTAGCCCGGGTGGATGATCGACCCCTGCCCCTCCACGAGCACCATCTCCGCCCCCTTCGCCGCATCGAGCACCAGCCGCTCGGCGGCGCCGGCGATGAAGTCGGCCACCACCGCATCCACCGCGATCCCCCACCCCTCGATCAGGATCCCCGTCTGCCCCGTGCCGGCGAAGCGCACGTCGCGCCCGCGGCGGCGCAGTCCATCGCGGAGCTGGAGCGCCGCCGTCATCTTCCCGATGTTGCAGTCCGTGCCCACCGTCAGCACCACCGTGGCATCGACGGTGCGCACGCGTCCCATGGCCACCGGCAGGTCGCGCGGCGGCTTGCGCAGGTCGTGGATCGTGCTCCCGCTCTTCTTCGCGTGCTGGGCGAACTCCGCGTCGTCGCCGATGAACGTGTGCAGCCCGCTCCACACGTCGAGCCCCGCGTCGATGGCGGTGAGCACCATGGCGCGCCATTCCGGAGGGAGCTTCCCTCCCTGCGGCGCGACGCCGATGAGCAGCGCGGTGGGGTGCAGCGCGAGCCCCTCCGCGATCGTGGCGACGATCGGGATGTCGCCGCCGAAGCCGAGCACGTCGCGCGACGTCTTGCCGGCGCGGCGCGAGTCGATCACCCCCACCACGTGCTCGGGGGTGTAGCGGATGCAGGAATTGGCGGTCTTGGACGTGAGCGGGCCGAACTGCCCCTCCGCCAGGATGAGGTAGCGAACGTCTTTCGTCATAGAGGGCGTGGGTGGTTCAGGCGACGTGCCGGCGCTGCGCCTCCTCGGCCCCCGCGAGCACATCGGGGGGCGGATCCGGCACGATGACATCAGCCTCCGGCGCCGGTGCGCGCACGACGAAGGCGCGATCGCGAACGAGGCGGCGGAAGCCCTGCCCCTCGTACAGGCGGTCGATGAGCAGACGACGCGTGACGACGTCGAGCACGGCGATCACCGGCACGGCCACGAGCAGCCCGATGGGGCCGAGCAGCTTGCCCATGATGAGCACGCTCATGATCGTCATCACCGGCGGGAGCGCCAACTGCCGCTGCATGATCTTCGGCGCCACGAGGTTCCCCTCGATGAGGTGCACGATCACGCCGAGGAGCACCACGCCGAGCGCGCGCCCCGGACTCCCCGCGCCGAGCACGAACGCGGCGGGGAGCAGGGTGGACACGAGGCTGCCGAAGAACGGGACGATGGCCACGATCCCGGTGAAGATCCCGAACGTGAGCCAGTACGGCACCCCGAGCACCGCGAGGCCGACGGCGGTGAGCGCGCCGAGGAGGCTCATCGAGGCGAGCTGTCCCACGATCCACGCGCGCAGGGTGCGCGAGAGATCGCCG
>CAMLEQ010000343.1 GCA_946479015.1 uncultured Gemmatimonadota bacterium
GACGTACGGTCCCGGCCGGTCGCTGATCACACCGAGCCCTGGACATGGTGCGCGGATCGTGTAGCTGAAGGTGATCGCCTTGCCCGTCCTCACCGTGTCCACGCTCACCGTATCCGAACTCATCGTATCCGCGCGGAGCAGCTCCGCGTACGAGACGTACGACACGTCGTTCAGCTCGAACAGCAGGGTGAGGAAGCCGGCGGTGCGTGCCTCGGCGCTGGCGCCGGTGTCGCGCGCGACGTCGAGGGCCGCGGTATAGAGCGCGCGGTCGCGGATGTAGAATGCGGCCCGCGGTACTTTGGCGAGTACCGCGGTGTCATGGCTGGCTCGCAGTCGCTGCAGCGCGGCACCAGCCGCCGCCGCGCCGCCCGGGCAGGCCATGATCCTCTCCCACGCCCATGCCGCCTGCCGCGCCGGCTGGGCCGTCGTCACGACCCGTTCGGCAAGGCGACAATCGTCGCGCCGGTGAACGCTATCGGCGTCGGATTGCGCTCCAATCCGGCCAGCAGTGAGCACCAACCCGACGACCAGGTGAAGCACACAGCGGCGCACGAGTGGTCTCCGCGATCAGTGGGTGGACGCCGCGAGCTGCGGCACGTCCCGCATCACGACGGGTGTGCTCCTTTCGGCGCCTCCACGATGGATTGGCCTAACGAGAGGCGCAAGGGACAGGATGAGCTAACCGTCGGTCAAGTTGGCATCGTGGCCGTTGCGGGCGGTCGCCGACCGAGGGCTGCGGCGCCCACCCGACGAAAACGGCGGCGGGGGCGGGCCGAAGCCCTGTGCCCCCGTCGCCGTGTTCTTCAGCTCCTTCCGCCTGACCGACTGCCCGGCCCGCCTCGCCGCCGAACCGACTGACCCGGCCCGCAGCCGTCACCCAGGGCGCCCGGAGCGCGAAGGCGCCGGGCGCGACCGGTCAGAGCTTCAGCGCCTCCCGCGCCCGCTGCCACCCCTCCCGCACCGCCTCGCTCACCGATTCCCACCCGGCGCCGCGCTCCCCGCGGTGCTCGTACGCCTCCCACCCCGCGGCGAGCTCGGGCTCGACCTCGGCCCACTCGCGGCCACGAGTGCGCCCGGCGGCCTCGTGGCCGTAGCGGTAGGCGCCGCGATAGTCCTCGTACCGGGCGTCGGCCGGAACGTACGGGCGCGTCTCGAACGCCTCTCGCCAGAACAGGTCCGCGTCATCGGTCCACGCGAGCGCGTTCCCCTCGCCCACGAGCCCCTCCCCGGTGACGAGCGGCGTGTTCAACTCGTTCGAAGGATCGAGCGGATGCATCGGGTCGGTCATCGTCTCCTCCAGGGTGGTGGACACCCCGGGAGCGTGGCAAGAATGGAACCGGGACGCCGATCCCGCTAACTTCCGTGCCGCCTGGCTGCCTGCAGCGGGGTCACCGCGTCCCGTGCAGCAGCGAGTCGATCGCGTCGCGCAGCGTGATGTCCTTCAGGTACGTCAGCTCCTCGGGGGCGAAGGGGGTGGGGGTGATGCCGAGCTCGTGCCATGGCGAGGAGTCGCCCACGGTGTTGTCCACCTCGAGCAGGTCGAGCAGCGACGTGGTGACGGGCGGGTGAGGGAGGATCCGCTGCGCGAGCGCGACGAGCGGCCGCAGGAGCCACACCGGCACGCCCACGAGCACGCGCTCCTCATCCATCGCCAGCAGCACGCGCTCGGTCATCTGCCGGAGCGTGAGCGCGGCGGGGCCGCCGAGCGGGTACGCATGCCCGATGGTCTCCGGCGTGTCCAGCGCCGCGCCCACCGCGCGCGCCACGTCCCCCACCGCCACCGGCTGGAAGCGCGCGCGCCCGCCGCCGGGGAGCGGATACACGAACGGCGAGAGCCGCACGAGCCGCGCGAGCACGTTCACGAACTCGTCCTCGGGGCCGAAGATCACCGACGGGCGGAACACGGTCCACCGCAGCCCGCTGCCGCGCACGAGGTCCTCGGCCACCCCCTTGCTGCGCAGGAAGCGGAAGGGCGAATCGCTCGACGCGCCGAGCTGCGACATGTGCACGACGCGCGTCGCCTCCGCCTCGCGCGCCGCGGCGAGCACGCGCTCGGTGCCCAGCGTGTTCACGTCCTCGTAGTGCTGCCCGGGGCGCTCGATCGCGATCGCCGCGAGGTGCACCACCGCCGTCGCGCCG
Source organism: uncultured Gemmatimonadota bacterium (assembly GCA_946479015.1). Next base: position 2,140 of record CAMLEQ010000343.1, read on the forward strand.
CGCATCGCGGCGCTCAGCGCCTCGGGGTCGCGGATGTCGGCGGCCACCACCTTCACCGGGAGCGCGACGAGGCGCCGCGCCACCTTCGCCGGATCGCGCGCGAGGGCGCGCACCGTCCACCCGCGGCGCGCGAGCTCGCGGCATGTGTGCGTTCCCACCAGCCCGGACGCGCCCGTCACCACCACCGTGCGCCCCTCGGCCGTGGTCACCGGCGCCGGCTGCTCCTCCACGGCGGCGACGGGGATCTGCTCGGCACCACCACTCAGCGGCTGTTCCGCTTCCATCGCTCCCTCCCGTCGTGACCACAGTCCGGCTCGTCATCTTCCTGGCGACGTACGCGCTCATCGCCGTCCAGCAATTTCCTGGTATTCGGGTGAATCGTCCAGCGGCATCGCTCCTCGGGGCCGTGGCGATGGTCACCGTGGGCGGGCTCCCCCTGCGCGAGGCCTACGCGGCGATCGACCCGAACGTGCTCGTGTTCCTGCTCGGCGTGCTCCTGCTCACCGCGTACCTGGAGCTCGGGGGCTTCTTCGAGTGGGCGGCGGCGTGGATCGTGGCGCGCGTCCGCTCCCCGCGCGCGCTGCTCGCGGCCATCGTCGCCGCGTCGGGGATCCTCTCCGCGCTCTTCATCAACGACACGATCTGCCTCGTCTTCACGCCGCTGCTCGTCCCCGCGCTGCGCGCGCTCGGACTGCGCCCGCTGCCCTTCCTGCTGGCGCTCGCCTTCGCGGCGAACGTGGGGAGCGCGCTCACGATCACCGGGAACCCGCAGAACATGCTCATCGGCGTGTCGAGCGGGATCCACTACGGCACGTTCGCGGCGGCGCTCGCGCTCCCCGCGCTCGGCGGGCTCGTGATCGTGTACGCGGTGATCGCGCTCGCGTTCCGGCGCGATCTCGCCGTGACGCCGACGGCATCGCCCCCGCCGCTCCCGGTGGTGCTCGACCGGCCGCTCGTGACCAGGGCGCTGGCGCTGTTCGCGCTCGCGGTGGCGGGGTGGCTCGCCGGGCTCCCGCTTCCGCTCGTGGCCATCGCCGCCGGCGCGATCATGCTCGCCATCGGGCGGCGCGACCCCGATGCGGCGTTCGCGCGCGTGGAGTGGTCGCTGCTGGTGTTCTTCGCCGCGCTGTTCGTGGTGATGCGCGGCGTACGCGACCTCCCGTTGTTCGTGGCGCTCACCACGCACGCGGAGAGCGCGGTGCACGGCGCGCCGTGGCACGACGCGGTGGTGGTGAGCGGGGCGATGACCGCGCTGTCGAACCTCGTGTCGAACGTCCCCGCCGTGCTGCTCTGGCGTCCGGTGGTGCCGCGCCTCCCGAACGCCGAGCTGGTGTGGCTGGTGATGGCGATGAGCTCCACCTTCGCCGGAAACCTGACGGTGCTCGGCTCGATGGCGAACCTGATCGTGGCCGAGCGGGCGGCGGCGCGCGGGGTGGCGATGCGCTTCGCCGACTACCTGCGCGTCGGCGTGCCCGTGACGCTGCTCACGCTCGCGTGGGGGATCGCGATGCTCGTGCTCGCGCGCGGGTGACGCGCGCCGTCAGCGCCGCCGCTGGAGATGGCGCCGCCAGCTCTCCTCGGTGCCCCCCGCGGCGACGCGCCAGATCAGCAGGAACATGCCGAGGCTGAGGAAGAGATGCACCCAGCCTGGCCCGGAGAATGCAAAGGTCATCACCGCCCAGAACACGAGCATGGCGATCGCGACGGGATAGGCCAGCAGCAGCATCAGACGGTGCGTGGATGAGGTGTTCGACGGTGTCGTCATTGATTGACTCGCTCGGACGCGACTCTTAGATTGATTCTCGGAACGGGACGAAGAGCTCTAATTTTTGAGCCAACAAGTCTCTCGAGTGGGTTCGATAACCCACTGTCGACGTCATGCCCCAGTGCGGGGAAGGCGGAAGGCATGGTGAGGACCTCATACATTCGACGGGGCTTCAAAAATCCTCTTCGTTCCACATATCGCGAGCCCCGCCCACCGGCGGGGCTCGTGCTTTTCTACCCCGGAACGTCCGCGGGGCTTCGCCCGCGAACGAGCGACCAGAAGATCCGCGGCGCGGTGGGCGCGCGCCAGAGCCACGAGAGCAGGAGCCCCGCCGCCCACACCGCGTACAGCACCATGATCTCGTCGCGCCAGTGCGCCACGAGGAACTGCGCCAGCCAGAGCACGAACAGGAGCAGCGCGTCCCACCACTGGAAGCGCATGCGGACGAGCAGCAGCACCGCCACCACGCTCTGCAGCACGGTGAGCAGGATCTCCTCGCGCTGCGCGCCGTCGAACGGGAGCGCCGATGGCTGCCCGCGCGAGAGGGAGAAGACGAGCGGGATCATCGCCGCCAGCACCGTCCACTGGTTGACGTTGCTCGACAGCATGTTCATGAGCGCCATCGGCG
>CAMLEQ010000344.1 GCA_946479015.1 uncultured Gemmatimonadota bacterium
TCAGGTGCACGCTGCGCGGATCGAGGGAGAACCCGCGTTGGGTGGCGCTGTCCGCGCCCACCACGAGCGTGCGCGCCGCCGCGTCCCAGTGCTGCGCGGGGCGGAAGCGGTCGGCATCGTAGCGCATGTGCACGTCGTAGAGCAGCCCGGTGGGGGCGGAGCCCAGGGTGAGCGTCCCCGCGCCGTACGTCACGCGCACGTGCAGCGAGTCGGCGCCGCGCAGTTGCTTGCTCGCGGTGAGCGTCCGCCAGCTCTGCGCGGGGAGGCGCGGGGCGTACGCGAGCGCGGCCGCCAGCAGTACCCGGGTCAGCAGGCGGGCGCACCGCCCGATGAATCGAACGCGCGGCGCCAGGGCGCCCGCGCGCGGGAGAGAGAGGCGCATCACGGCTCGCTTCGGCGGGGAGGGGGAGTGGGGCGGCGTGCCGCCGCCACCCCGCTGACGGGTGTGGGCGTCTGCCAGGCGTAGTCCTCGAGCGGCGGCGGCACGGCGGCCGGCTCGTGCAGCCTCGGCCGCGTGCCGCCGCGGGAGGCGAGGGTGGCACCGAAGCCCACCGTCACCGCCACCCACGTCACCGCGCCGGCCACCAGCCGGAGCACGCCCCCCAGCACCCCCGCCCACGTGAACGCGCTCCCGAGCACCCAGAGCAGGAAGTAGAGCGACAGTCCCACGAAGATGAGCTGCACCACCGGGCTCGTGCCCCCGGCGAGCGCGCTCCGGCGGCGCATCACCGCGTCTCCCGTCACGTACGCCATCGCCAGGAATCCGAGCGCGAGCGCCCCGGCGACGGCGAGGATGATCGCCACCACCGCGAAGGGAATGAGCAGGATCCCGATCACCGTGATGGCCAGCGCCACCACCGAGAGGATGATCGCGGGCAGGATCGCCACCTGACCCGCCACGCCGTACAGGAAGGCGCGGGAGAAGTCCTCCCGGATGCGCTCGGCGATGGCCTCCAGGTTGCTCCGCGCGAACAGCCCCACGCCGAGACCGATCACCGCGAGCACGAGATACCAGCCGACGGCCAGCGAGATCGAGCGCTTCGCGGCCTCCGCGGGTGTGCGGTGCACGCCGGGCACGAGCGGGCCGACGGTGAGCGCCGAGAGGGTGCGCATCTCCCCATCCACGCTCCCTCCCTCCTCGCGCACCTCGCCCCCCACCGAGAGCGCATCGCCATGGACGACCGCGCCGGGGTGCACGATGACGTCGCCACCGATCGCCACGGCGTTCCCGTTCACCGTGCCGCGGACGTCGAGGTTGCCGTGCCAGGCCGCGACGCTCCCATCCACCGTCGTCCCCGCGGCCACGGTTCGGGAGCCCTCCCCCACCGCGTCCCGCGCGAGCGAGAGGCCGTTGGGGTCGCGGCGCAGCGAGTCGAGAACGGCGCCGACGGGGTCGCGCGTCGTCCCCTGGGCGTGCGCCAGGGCGGCGCGCCCCGGAGCGAGCACGAGGAGGAGCGCGGCCAGATAGCGGAGCGGGCGCATGGTGGTCAACGCCGGCGGGCGCCCGCGACGATCGCGCGGAGCGCCCTGGCCGCCAGCGCGGCCGAGAGGAGGAGGACGAGCAGCGCCAGCATCACCCCGGCGGTGCCCCCGGCCCGCAGCGCCTGCACGGCGGCATCGCCGAAGAGCGCGGCGGCGGCGTCGGAGAGCGCGCCCACTGTCACGGCACGCACCCGCTCCAGCCCCAGGTCCGCGGCGAAGACCACGGTGTCCAGACGGGTGATGAGCCAGAGCGAGATCACCGTGAGCACGGTGGCGATGGAGCCCAGCCCGGCCCAGGCCACGGCGCGCCCCGCGCGGCTGCGGGGGAGCCAGCCGCGCACCGCATCGAGGAGCGCCACGTGCCAGGGGACGAACACCTGCACCTGCGCCATCACGCGGTCCGAGAACCCGACGGCGGGGGCGAAGTGCGGCAGGTGCTCGAGCTCGCGCACGAGCACGCGTGCCGAGTCCAGCTCGGCGCGGCACGCCGCGCACGCGCGGACGTGCGCCTTCAGCGGCGCCGTGCCGAATCCGACCTCGCCGTCGAGCAGCTGGTCGATCTCTTCCGGAAGTAGATGCCTATCCACGGATCCTCCACCGGGTCGTACGGGTGGGACGGCCAGGAGGTTTCACGTCAGCTCCTCAGATGCGCCAGCGCGTCCCGGAGCTCGTGCCGGGCGCGGTGGATGTAGGTTTTCACCGTCCCCAGGGGGAGGTCGAGCGTCGCGGCGATCTCCTCGTAGGAGCGCCCCTCCACATGGCGGAGGAGGATGCACGCTCTGTACTCGGGGCGGAGCGTGGCGATGGCGCGCTCGATGGCGCTCCCCAGCTCGCGCGACTCCATCTCGTCGAGCGGCGACTCCCCGCGCGACCGCACGTCGAGCGACGTGGCCTCGGCCTCGGCCGCGGTGGCCGCGTTCGGGGAGCCGTCGATGCTCACCGTGTCGAGCTGCCGCTTGCGGAGATGGTCGATGGTGACGTTGTTGGCGATCTTGAACAGCCAGCTCGAGAACTTGAACTCGGGGCGGTAGCGGTCGATGTGGTTCAGGACCTTGATGAAGGTGTCCTGCGCCAGGTCCTCGGCCAGCTCCCGGTCGCGCACCATGCGGAAGATGAGCGAGAAGACCGGGCGCTCGTACCGTCGCACGAGCTCCCGGAACGCCGCCTCCCGCCCCTCTCTCGCGAGCGCGGCGACGTCGGCATCCGGAAGGTTGGAGAGCTCGAGGGAGAGCGGCACGAGTGAGGGAGGAGGGGAGCGCTGCGGACCCGGAGACTCCGGCCGGCGAGCGACGGGGCCGCCGGCGCGCCGACGGAGGGAAACTATGCGTCGCTGGCGCCGCCATCCAGCCGCGCGCTTGCATGAACCATCCCGCCCGCAGAGTTTTATGGGAATGCCTTCCGTGGACATCGAGCAGCGCGAGGCGCTGGACGCGGCAGCCGGCGGCGCGGCGAAGCGCGCGTACGTCCGGCGCATCTTCTCGGAGATCGCCCCCAGCTACGACCTCCTGAACCACCTCCTGAGCCTGAACATCGATCGGGGGTGGCGGCGCCGCGCCATCGCCGCGCTCCGGTGGGACCGGCGCCCCGACGGCGCGTACGTCGACGTGTGCGCCGGGACGATGGACGTGGGCGTCGAGCTGGCGCGGCGGCCGGGGTTCCGTGGCCGCGTCGTGGCGGCGGACTTCGCCGAGCCGATGCTGCGCCACGGCGCCGCGAAGGCGCGCGGCACCGCCGTGCGCCCCGTGGTGGCCGACGCGATGCAGATGCCGCTCGCCGACGCCAGCGCGGATGGTGTGATCGTGGCGTTCGGCGTGCGCAACTTCGACGACATCGACCAGGGGCTCCGCGAGCTGCGCCGCCTCCTCGCGCCCGGCGCGCGGCTGGTGATCCTCGAGTGCTCCACGCCGCGCTTCGCGCTCGTGCGACAGATCTTCCACCTCTACTTCCACCGCGTGCTCCCCCTCATCGGACGGATCGTCAGCGGTCACCGCACCGCGTACCGCTACCTGCCGGAGTCGGTCGCCAACTTTCCCACCGCCCCCGAGCTCGCGCGCCGCATGGAGCGCGCGGGGTTCGCGCGCGTCGGCTGGCAGGCGCTCACCTTCGGCATCGCCGCCGTCCACTGGGGAGAGCGCGCGTGAGCATCGACTCGCTCTCCGAGCTCCTCGAGCGCCTCGACGCCGCGGGAGAGCTCGTCCGCGTCGCTCACCCCGTGAGCGTGGACCTCGAGCTGTGCGAGATCGCCGACCGCGTGATGAAGCGTCCGGGCGGCGGGGCGGCGCTCCTCTTCGAGCACGTCACGCTCTTCGACGGCTCCCGCTCGGCGTACCCGGTGGCGATCAACCTGTTCGGGTCGATGCGCCGGATGGCGATGGCGCTCGGCGTGAACGACCTCGATGAGATCGGCGCGCGCATCGCCGAGATGATGGAGCTGAAGGTGCCGGAGGGGCTCATCGCCAAGCTCGCGCTCCTGCCGCGACTCCTGGAGATGGGGAAGTTCCCGCCGCGCGTGCGCTCCGGGCGTCCCGCCTGCCAGGAGGTGGTGTGGCGGGGCGACGAGGTGGATCTGCGCCGCCTCCCGGTGATCAAGTGCTGGCCGGAGGATGGCGGCCCGTACATCACGCTTCCCATGGTGATCTCGCGCGATCCCGCGCGCGGGATCCGCAACGTGGGAATGTACCGGGTGCAGGTGCTGGGCGAGCGCACCGTGGCCATGCACTGGCAGCGGCACAAGGTGGGGGCCGCGCACTGGCGCGAGATGGCCGAGCGCGGGGAGACGATGCCCGTGTGCATCGCCGTGGGCGCCGACCCGGCGTCCATCTACGCGGCCTCCGCGCCGCTCCCCCCCACCGTGGACGAGTTCCTGTTCTCCGGCTTCCTGCGCCGCGAGCCGGTGCGCCTGGCGAAGGCCGTCACCTGCGACCTGGAGGTGCCGGCGGACGCGGAGTTCGTGATCGAGGGATACATCGACCCGCGCGAGGCGCTGGTGACCGAGGGGCCGTTCGGCGACCACACCGGCTTCTACTCGCTCGCCGA
>CAMLEQ010000345.1 GCA_946479015.1 uncultured Gemmatimonadota bacterium
CAGACGATCGCGGCGGCGGAGGCGCCGGCCGTCGACAGCGGGATGCGCTCGCTGACGAGCCCGCGGCGGGGCGGACGGATGCGCGCGTGCCGCCCGGAGCGCCCCGCGCCCGCCGCGCTCCCTGCTGCCGCGCGGCGCGCCGCGAACTCCGCCGCGCCCTCCTCGAACGCGACGTCGGTGCGCATCACCCACGGATAGTGCACCACGAGCAGGAGCGCGGCGGGGAGCATCGCCCGCGCCCACTCGCCGGCCGAGCGCGCGAAAGCGGGAGCGAGGAGAAGGCGGAAGGGCGCGAGCACGACCATCACCGCCGGGGAGCGCAGCGCCGCGCGCGCGGCACCGGGGAGACCGCCGGCCGCGAGCGCGCCACGAATGGCGGGAAGCTCGCGCGCGAGTCCGGCCACCGCCACCGCCGCGCCGGCGGCGAAGATCGCGAGCGCCCACGCGCTCCGCCTGAGCCCCGCCGCGCCGTGCTCCGTGGCGCCGGCGCGCACGAGCGACGCCGCCACGTGGTGCAGGTGCAGCGTGGTGAACACCACCCACAGCGCGAGCGCGCGCATCGGCAGCGGCAGGCCGCCGCTCCCGAGCAGCAGGAGCCAGATCACCGTGCTCACCAGCACCGCGCCCTGCGCCTGCAGCAGCTTGAGTCGCACGAGCTGGCGGCGCGAGAGCGGCGCGGGGAAGAGCAGTTGCACCTCGGCGGGGGTGAAGGCGAGCGGCGGGCGCTCGCTGCCGAGCAGCCACCAGCTCGCCACCAGCGCCGCGAGCCCCAGGGCGTAGAGCAGGTGCGCGAGCCCGTTCGCGGATGCGTTGGCGAGGGGGGCGCGGCGTCCTGGGGAGAAGAACACCAGCCACACGTACAGCGCGCCGGCGATCATCGCGATCGCGTAGCGCGGCTGGCGCGCCCGGCGAAGGCGTCGCGCCAGGCGGTTGCGCTGCCCGCGCACGACGAGCCACAGGAGGGCGCGCATCATCGCGGCGTCGGCTCGTCCTCCCCGGTGAGCGCGAGGAAGATGTCCTCGAGGCCGCGCCCGGCGAGCTGCGGGCGCTCGGTCACGATGTCGTCGATCGCGCCGATGGCCACCAGCCGTCCGCCCTGGATGATGAGGATGCGCGTGCACAGCTCCTCCACCAGGTGCAACAGGTGGGAGCTGAGCACCACCGCCGCGCCGGCGCGCGCGCGGGAGACGATCGTCGCCTTCATCTTGCGGATCCCCGCCGGGTCGAGTCCGGTCAGCGGCTCGTCGAGGATGAGCGCGCGCGGATCGTGGAGGAGGCCGCAGGCGATCGCGAGCTTCTGCCGCATCCCGCGCGACAGCTCCCCCGGGAGCGCATCGCGCTTCTCGCCGAGCTCCAGCTCGGCCAGCAGCGGCCCGATGCGCTCCGGCGCGTCGGGCACGCCGTAGATGCGCCCCATGAAGCGGAGATGCTCTTCCACCGTGAGGTAGTCGAAGAGCTGCGGCTCGTCGGGGATGAACGCGAGCGCGCGCTTGGCGGCCACCGGATCGCGCGCGATGTCGTGCCCCGCCACGCGGATGGTGCCGTGGGTGGGGCGGATGATCCCGCAGAGCGCGCGGAGCGTGGTGGTCTTCCCGGCGCCGTTCGGCCCCACCAGCCCCAGCACCTCGCCGGCCGCGACGCGGAACGACAGTGCGTTCACGGCGGTGAGCGTGCCGTAGTGCTTGGTGAGCCCATCGACCTCGATCACCGGCTCCGCGCCATCACCGACGATGTGCTCCAACGACGACCCCCCGCGTGGACAGGACCCACAAGCATAGGACGCAGCGCGCGGATTTCCTAGCGGCCGAGCGCGGCTGCGCGGGCGAGCGGTCACGGGCGCGCGGGCACACCGGCGGCCGCCGCGCCACTTCACATCGGCGGCGCGCTGCTCCACCTGCCCGCCGCGCTACTCCACATCATCGCCGCGCGGCTTTAGCTTGTTCGTCATGCACCGCTCCTGGTCGCGGCGCGGCTTCGCGCTCTTCCTCGCCATCTGGCTCGTCGCCTGTGTCACGGCGGCGGCCGCGGTGCATCGCTGCCCGGAGCACGACGCTCCCGCGGGGATGCTCGCCCACCAGGGCGGACACGGCATGCAGCACGACATGCCGTCGCATCATGGCGGCCACCAGCACCATCAGTGCACGTGCCTCGGCGATTGCGCCTGCACGGCGTGCGTGGCGGTGGTGCCGGCGCGCGAGCGCGCCATCGTGGCGCTCGCGTCGCGCGTGGACGCGCCGACGCCGGTGGCCGACGCGCCGCGCGCCATCGCTCCCCCGCACATCCTCCCGTTCGCCAACGGTCCTCCGCACGCGCTCGGCGCGTAGACCGCTCGCGATCTCGAAGGACATCACAACCACACGACCTTTCGACAGCCCCTGCGGAGGGGGAGTCATGTCACGTCTCGATCCATCGTTCCGGCGGCGCGCCGGGGCATCGCTCTCGACCATTCCGGGCGCGCTGCTGCTCGTCGCGCTCGCGGCACCGCGCCTCGCGGCGCAACGCCCCACGAGCCCCGACAGCGCGTCGCGCGGCGACAGCACGGCGCGAAGCGACAGCGCGCATGCACGGGCGCACGCGCTCCCGCCGGTGCGCGTGGTCGCCGCGCCCACCAGCCGCGCCGACGCGGCGAGCGGCGTGGTGATCCTCCCCACCGCCATCCGCACCACGCCCGCCACCAATGCGTGGGACATCGTGCGGCAGACGGCGGGAGTCGAGGTGCACCAGCAGGGGCAGGGGCCGGGCTTCGCCTCCGATGCGGTGATCCGCGGCTTCACCTCCGACCACTCCACCGATGTGGCGCTCACCATCGACGGCGTGCCGGCGAACGAGCCGGTGAACGGCCACGCCGAGGGGTACGCCGACTGGAACCAGATCCTCCCCGAGGGCGTCTCGAAGATCGACGTGCTGAAGGGGCCGGTGTCGCCGTGGGTCGGGAACTTCGCCATGGGCGGGGAGGTGGACGTGCAGACCGTGCCCGTGGCGGTTGGAACGCACTGGAGCGCTCGCGGCGGCTCGTACGGCGACGCGCGGCTCTCGCTGGTGACGGGGACGGCGGGGGAGCACGGCGGCTTCGTGCTGGCCGGGGACGCGGGGCGCGAGGACGGCTGGCGCCCCAACAGCGACTCGCGCACCGGACACCTGCTCTACAACCAGACGTGGCTCGGCGCGAACGGCGCGGAGACGAGCATCGGCGCGCGCGGCTACGCGGCGAAGTGGAGCTCGCCGGGGTTCATCTCGCTCGAGGACTTCCGGCGCGGCGATCTCGACACCGCCATCGACCCCACCGACGGCGGGACGCAGGCATCGGGGACCATCCGCGCGAGCATCAAGCGGAACGCCGGGGGTGGGACGCTCGAGTCGATGCTCTACGGGCAGGGAGGCGACTGGCAGATCTTCCTCCACATCCCGCCCGAGGGGGGGATCGGCGAGGGGGCGCAGTCGCAGACGGAGGAGATCGACCGGCGGATCGGCGGCGGCGGGTACACGCGCTACATGCACCAGGCGGGACGCGTGCACCTCATGACCGGGGTGAGCTATCGCGCGGTGCGGTCGAGCTACCAGCGGTACTTCACCACGGAGCGGAGCCGCGACAGCGCGTTCGCGTTCGACGACGGCACTCCCGCGCGCATCGACGCGAGCTACCTCACCGTGGCGCCGGTGGCGGAGGCGCACTGGGACGCGACCGACCGGCTGAGCCTCGGCCTCGGCGGGCGCGTGGACTGGATCCGCTATGCGAACACGCCGTGGGATCAGGACGCGACCACCAGCCACTCGCGCGCGATCGCGACGCCGAAGCTGAGCGCGATCTACCGCTTCACCCCGATCCTCTCGGCGTACGCGTCGTTCAACGGCGGCTTCCGCTCGGCGGACGGCGTGATCGCCGACCCCACGCTCGAGCCGAGTCGCGCGTGGGCGAGCGAGGTGGGGGTGCGCGCCTCGGCCGACCGCTTCGAGGGGGCGGTGTCGCTGTTCGACGTGGAGGTGACCAACGAGCAGACGTTGAACCCGACCACCCTCGAGACGCTCGCGAACGGTCGGAGCCGGCGGCGCGGGATCGAGGTGGATGGCCGCTACGGCCTGGCCCCGGCGCTGGCGCTGTTCACGCACGCGACGGTGAACGATGCGCACTACCTGCGCCTGGTGGACGAGGACGGGGAATCGCTGGCGGGGAAGCCGGTGTTCGGCGTGTCGCGTGCGACGGTGGAGGGGGGCGTGGACTGGCAGTACCGCGGCGCGCTCGGCTCCGTGTGGGCGGCGTACACCGGTCCGTTCACGCCGATCGGCGAGCCGGACGCGCGCACATCTCCGTACGTGCTGTTCAACGCGCGCGGCTCGATCCCGATCGCGAAGGGCTGGTCGATCGCGGTGGGTGTGCAGAACATTCTCGATCGCACGTACCCCGAGGTCCGCGCGAGCGGCTTCGTGAGCCCGGGGCAGCCGAGGACGGTGTTGGTGACGGTCGGGCGGTGAGGGCGGCTGGCAGGGGCCTGGGGCTGGGGGCCTGGGGG
>CAMLEQ010000346.1 GCA_946479015.1 uncultured Gemmatimonadota bacterium
CCGCGGCGTGGACCGCGTTCGGCACGCCGTACGCCGTCCAGCTGTGCCCGCCGGAGCCGCGGAAGGTGATGCGGAAGCGGCGGGAGCCGAGCGCACGGTGCACGATGCGCTCGTCCCCCGCGCCGTCGAGCGCGATCGCGGCACGGGCGCCGGCCGCGTCGCAGGCGATGCGGCCGAACAGCGCCTTCGCGCCGCGCAGGTCGCCCGTCCCTTCCTCCCCCGTCGTCGCGACGAAGTCCACCGGTGCGCGCGTGCGGAGGGCGACGCCGTCGATCGTCCCCGCCAGGGCGAGCATCACCGCGAGCCCGCGGCCATTGTCGCCGATCCCCGGGCCGGCGTAGCGCGCTCCGGCGCGCCGCACGCGCAGCGTCGTTCCACGCGGGAACACCGTGTCCAGGTGCGCGCAGATCACCACCGGCGGTCCGTCCGTCATCCCCGGCCGGCGACCGATCACGTTCCCGGCGTCGTCGATGCGCACGTCGCGCAGGCCGAGCGCGCGGAACCTGCTCGCCACCCACTCACCGCGCTCGTGCTCCTCTCCCGTCGGCGCGGCGATCTCCGACACCGCCACCTGCGTCGCCAGGATCTCCTCGTCACGCGCGGCGAGCGCACGGCGCGCGCTCGCGAGCGGTGCGCTGTTCCAGAGATCGCGGAACGCGGGGCGTGGAGTCATGCCCTCAATTGACTCGGCCGCGGAGGAATCGCAAGGTCCACCCCGGGGAGCGCCCGGATATTGTCTCCCCGTGGCCGGGGGGTACATTCAACCAGGGACCCTCCGGCGCCCCGGCGCCGGGCATCGATCACTCTTCGTGGTGGCCCGATGCAGGAACGCGACCTCATCTACGACTGGAACACGACGCCCGGCAGCTTCGACTGGGCCTCGTGCCGGGTCGAGCTGAACGACGAGTCGCTGCGTGACGGTCTGCAGTGCCCGTCGGTGACCGATCCGGCCATCGACGACAAGCGTGACCTCCTCCATCTCATGGCCGAGCTCGGAATCGCATCCGCCGACATCGGTCTCCCCGGCGCCGGTCCCCGCGCATACGACGACACGCGCGTGCTCGCGCGGGAGATCGCCGATGCGCATCTCCCGCTGCGCCCCAACTGCGCCGCGCGCACGGTGCGCAGCGATCTCGTACCACTGGCGCGCATCTCCCAGGAAGTCGGCATCCCGCTCGAGGCGGCGACGTTCATCGGGTCGTCGCCGATCCGCCAGTACGCCGAGGATTGGACGCTCGACCGGATGCTGCGCGCCACCGAGGACGCGGTGACGTTCGCCGTGCACGAGGGGCTGCCGGTGATGTTCGTGACCGAGGACACCACGCGCGCCGCGCCGGCCACGATCAAGGCGCTGTACGACACGGCGATCCGCTGCGGCGCGCGGCGCATCTGCCTCGCCGACACGGTGGGGCACGTGACCCCCGACGGCGCGCGCGCGCTCGTGCGCTTCGTTCGCGACGAGGTGATCGCGCCGAGCGGGGAGGACGTGAAGCTCGACTGGCACGGGCACCGCGACCGCGGGCTCGGGCTGGCGAACTGCCTGGCGGCCATCGAGGCCGGCGTGGACCGCGTGCACGGCACCGCGCTCGGCATCGGCGAGCGGGTGGGGAACGCGGAGATGGATCTCCTGCTCATCAATCTCACCCTGCTCGGGGCGCACCACCACGACCTGAGCCGCCTCCCCGACTACTGTCGCGTGGCGTCGCGCGCCTGCGCCGTGACGATCGCGTCCAACTACCCGGTGCTCGGCGCCGATGCGTTCCGCACCGCCACCGGCGTGCACGCCGCGGCGATCATCAAGGCGCGCCGGAAGGGGCACGCGTGGCTCGCCGACCGCGTGTACTCCGGCGTCCCCGCGGGCGCCTTCGGGCTCGCGCAGCGCATCGAGGTCTCGCACATGTCGGGGCTCTCGAACGTGCGGTGCTGGCTGGAGGAGCACGGGTACGACCCCGGCGACCAGGCGCTCTGCCAGCACATCTTCGACGCGGCCAAGCAGGTGAGCCGCGTGCTGCTCGACGACGAGCTGCACGGCATGGTGCACGAGTTCCGGCGCGAGCCGGCGGGCGCGTGAGCGGATCGCTCGCGGACATCATCGGCGGGTATCTCGACCTGCACTGGCGCATCCACCCGGTGGACGCCACGCACGCGGGGCGGCGGGAGCTCGACGGGGAGTACGGGCGGTGGGACGCGGCGTCGGTGCGCGAGCACATCGCGGCGCTGCGCAGCTACACGTCGGCCCTCGAGGAGGCGCCGGCCGAGTCGCTCGACGAGGAGATCGATCGCACCGCCGTCCTGCAGGATGCCAGGCACGAGTTGCTGGTGCTCGAGCGCGAGCGGCCGTTCGCGTTCAATCCCGCGTTCCATCTGTCGCACGCGCTCGAGGGGCTGTTCCTGCTCATGGTGCGCGACGAGCGCCCGGCGGAGCACCGCGCGGCCGCGCTGCTCTCTCGCCTGCGCGCGCTCCCCGAGCTGCTGCGCGTGGCGCGCGAGGTGCTCACCCAGCCCGCGCGTCCGCTCGTCGCGCTCGCGGGCGCGATGCTGCCCGGCGGCGTGGCGCTGGTGCGCGATGGGTTGGACGACCCCGCGCTCGACCTGTCGTCGCTCGAGCCGCTGGAGCTCGCGCAGGCGCGGAAGGAGGCGGTGGATGCGCTCACCGAGTTCGGCGGCGCGCTGGACGAGATGGCGGAGCGCGCGGCCGAGGACAGTTGGGCCATCGGCCGCGACCTGTTCGATCGCAAGCTGCACACGGCGCACCTGATCCGCGAGAGCGCGGACGAGCTGCTGCGCTACGGCGAACGCCTGTACGCGGAAGCGATCGCCGAGCTGGAGCGCATCGCGGCGGAGATCTCCCCTGGCACGCCGTGGCCGGAGCTGGTGGCGCAACTCCGCGCGGACACGCCCGCGCCAGGCACGGTGCTCGAGGAGTACGCCGAGGCGCTGCGCGCGGCGCGCGACTTCACCGTGGAGCACGCCCTGATGCGCGTGCCGCCGGCGGAGCTGCGCGTGGTCGCCACGCCGGCGTTCCTCCGCGCGCTCGTGCCCATCGCCGCGTACCAGGGACCGGGCGCGTTCGACCAGCGCCAGCTCGGCACGTTCTTCGTCACCCTCCCCGAGCCCGGGCAGCCGTGGCGCGCCGCGAGCCGCGCGGAGCTGCCGAGCACCGTCGTGCACGAGGGGGTGCCGGGGCACCACGAGCAGATCGTGGTGGGGAACGCCCTGCCGAGCGTCGTGCGGCGCGTGATCGGCACGCCGGCAACCCGCGAGGGGTGGGCGGTGTACTCCGAGGCGCTCATGGCGGAGGTGGGCTTCCTCCACTCGCCGGCGGAGCGTCTCCTCCATGCCCGGCACAGGCTCTGGCGCGCGCTCCGGGTGGTGCTGGACGTGTCGCTGCACACGAAGGGGATGAGCGTGGGCGAGGCGGCCCGGCGGTTGCGTGACGAGGTGGGGCTGGAGCCGGCGGCGGCCGCCGCCGAGGCGGCGCGCTACTGCGCCTACCCCACGTACCAGCTCTGCTATGCCGTGGGATGCCGCGAGATCGCGCGCCTGCGCGACGACGCGCGCCTCGCGAGCGGCGACGCGTTCTCTCTCGCGGCGTTCCACGATGAGCTGCTGTCGTACGGCGCCCTGCCCACCGCGCTCGCGCGCTGGGGGATGGGGCTGGCCTGAGCGGACGCCCGCCTCGCGCGCCCGCGGACACGTTCACAGGAGATGAGCTCGATGATCGACGGGATGCTTCGTCACCGCGCGGCCCTGGCGGGCCTCGCCGCCTTCGGCGTCCTCGCGTGCACCGGTCGCAAGGACACCGCCGCGCGCGACACGGCGGCCGCCGCGACGGCGGCGGCCGACAGCGCGGGCGCGCACGGCGCCGCGGCCGGCGAGAAGGTGTACGTGTCGAACGAGGACGGCAACAGCATCACCGTGATCGATGCCGCCACGGACAGCGTGGTGGGAACGATCGATCCGGGACAGCGCCCGCGCGGCGTGAAGGTGAGCCCCGACGGCTCGTTGCTCGTCGTCGCCGTGAGCGGATCCCCCAAGGGCGGACCGGGGGTGGACGAATCGAAGCTCCCGCCCCCCGACCGGTCGAAGGATGGGATCGCGGTCGTGGACATCGCCTCCGGCACGGTGAAGGGGCGCCTGCAGGGGGGACACGATCCCGAGTCGTTCGCCATCACGCCGGACGGCAAGCGGATCTACGTGTCGAACGAGGACGCCGGAACGGCGACGGTGCTCGACATGGCCACGGGGAAGATCATCGCCACGGTGAAGGTGGGCGCCGAGCCCGAGGGCGTCACCACCACGCCGGATGGGAAGGAGGTGTGGGTGACGAGCGAGGGGAAGGGGACGGTCTCGGCGATCGACGTCGGCACGAACAAGGTGATCGCCACCATCCAGGCGGGGAAGCGCCCGCGCTCGGTGGTGTTCACCCCTGACGGCGCCAAGGCGTACATCCCCGCCGAGGTGGGAGGGAACGTGACGGTGGCCGATGCGCGCGCGCA
>CAMLEQ010000347.1 GCA_946479015.1 uncultured Gemmatimonadota bacterium
GCACGGCCGGGGAAGTGCTCGGCGATCTCCGGGGCGCTCTTGAAGTACAGCCCGTCGTCGTAGCGCAGCCGGTCCTGCTCGTTGCGGTCCTTCCCGAGGCCGATGCACAGCAGCACATCGTGCGCGTCGTGGTCATCCTTGCGCAGGAAGTGCGCGTCGTTCGTGGCGACCACGGGGAGCCCGGTGTCCCCGGCGAGCCGCAGCACCTCGGCGTTGAGCCTGGACTGCATCTGCCCCGCGTCGTGCGCCTGCACCTCCAGGTAGTAGCGGCCGTCGAAGACGTTCGCGTACCACTCGGCCACCGCCTTCGCCTCGTCGTAGCGCCCATCGAGGAGGTGCGACGCGATCTCCCCCGCCATGCAGGCGGAGGAGACGATGATCCCCTCGCTGTACTTCGCGAGCAGCTCCCGGTCCACGCGCGGCTTCACGTAGAATCCCTCGGTGTAGCCGAGGGACGAGAGCTTCACGAGGTTCCGGTAGCCGGTGAGGTCGCGGGCGAGGAGGACGAGGTGGTAGTAGGGCTTCGCCCCCGGTCGCGGCCGCGCGCGCTCGCGCCGGTCGCCGGGGGCGACGTACGCCTCCATCCCGATGATCGGCTTGAGCTTGGCCTTCTTGGCCTTCTCCTGGAACTCCCAGGCCGCGTGCAGGTTGCCATGATCGGTGATCGCCAGCGCCGGCTGCTCGAACTCCTGCGCGCGGCGGATCAGGTCCTCGATCCGGTTCGCGCCGTCGAGCAGCGAGTATTCGGAATGGCAGTGCAGGTGAACGAATGACATCAGCTGGCGGTGGGTGTCGCGTCCGTCACGAGGCGTTGCACCCATGACGGCTCGCCGTGGGGCGCGCCCGCGGATCCGGGGGCGGCGGGCGCCGGAGGGAGCTCCCAGGGCGGCCCGAACTTCTCGAGCGTCGTACTAATTATATCCGTCGCGGCCCCCCTTGCCTACGCCCTCGGCCGGAAGGTTGGGGGGTGCCGGAGCGGGATGGCATGCCATCCGCTGCATGGGCATCCGGGCTCTGCCGTGCGGTGGCACCCTTCGTGTCCGGAAGGCAGATTACCCGGACGCTCGCTCGAACCGCAGTCGGGATCCCACCCCAACAGGAACGCGAATGATGAAGCTCGCCATGCCGGCGTCGTGCGCCATCATGGTAGTGATGCTGGGCGCCTGCTCCAGCGACCATCCCACCGCTCCGGGGCCGGGGTGCGGCCCCGCCGCATCGGCTGCTGTTCGGGGCGGCGTGAGCGCCCTCGAGGCCAACACGTCGCTTCAGCCTCTCGAGGCGATCACGGTCAACGCCGACGGGCTCCCGAACTGCCTGGCGCTGGACGCCGACTCGGGGACGTACATCCTGGTGCCGCAGTACGCGACGGGGAACGGGGGGCGCTCATCGGTATCGTACACGCTCGGCGTCTCGAGCCCCGCGACCCCGGCGGCGCGGGCGAGCTTCGCGGTGCGCGAGGGGGCGCCGGAGCACCCGGTGCCGGTGCAGGCGAGGCTCGACCTCACGCTGCGCGGGCTCGAGCACCGGCTGGCGGCGGTCGCGCCTGCGCAGGTCGCCGAGTGGCGCAGGAGCGCGGACGTGCGGAAAGACGTCTCGGCCTCCGTTCCCGCGGTCGGGAGCACGCGCACCTTCCAGGTGCTCGCCGACCTGACCGGGAGCTCCTTCACCACGGACACCGCCACGCTGCGCTACGTGGGGACGAACGTGCTGATCTACATGTCGAAGGAGGCGCCCCCCGCGCCGAATGGGTTCACCGACACGCAGCTCGCGAGCTTCGGGCAGCTCTTCGACCACGACCTCTACGGCATCGACGTCCGCACCTTCGGCGCGCCCTCCGACATCGATGGCAACGGGCACGTGATCGTGCTGATGACGCCGAAGGTGAACGAGCTCACCCAGGCCTCCACCTGCAAGAGCGAGGGGTACGTGTCCGGCTTCTTCTACGGGCTGGACCTCACCCCCCAGGCCGCGCACTCGAACCAGGGGGAGATCTTCTACTCCATGGTGCCGGACCCCGACTCCGTCTTCAGCTGCGCGCACGATGTCGCCGCCGTGGAGTTCAGCACGCCGGCGACGTTCATCCACGAGTTTCAGCACATGATCTCGTGGAACCAGCACGTGATCGTGCGTGGCGGGCCGGACGAGGAGACGTGGCTGAACGAGGGGCTGAGCCACATCGCCGAGGAGATGGGATCGCGCTACTACGAGCACAAGTACCCGGCGCCGTTGCAGCGCAGCGATCCGACGAGCCTCTTCCCCGACTCGGCGCAGGGATTCATCTCCGGCGACGTGTTCAACGCCTACGCCTTCATGCAGGACCCGTCGCGGTGGTCGATCACGGAGTTCCTGAGCGCGGGCCGGGTGGAGGAGCGGGGAGGGGCGTGGCTCTTCCTGCGCTGGCTCGGCGACCAGAAGGACAGCACGATCTACGGGCGGCTGGTCCAGACGTCGCAGACCGGCGTGCAGAACGTGGAGACGCAGTCGGGTGAGTCGCTGCCGCACCTGTACGGCGACTTCACGCTGGCGCTCTACACGGACAGCCTGGTGGGGGTGGACCGGAGCCGGGTCCCGTCGCGCTATCGCTTCCTGTCGAGGAACTGGCGACAGATCTTCCAGTCGCTCTACGACCACTCGGCGGCGCACCGCGACCTGGTGCCGACGCCGTGGCCGCTCCCGCTCACGGCGGTGAACGATCCGGGGAGCCAGGCGTCGAGCATGCTGCCGGGGACGGCGGAGTACTACGTGGTGCACCTGCCATCCCCCGCGACCCCGGCGGCGGTGCAGTTCGCGCCGCAGGCCGGCGGGGCGTTCCCGGCAACGCTGGGCGCGCAGGTGACGGTGTTCCGCTGTCCGAGCGTGGCGGCCTGCCAGTAGCCGCGCCCGCCGTGGAGCCCGGCGCCTCCGCGCCGGGCTCCATGTCCTTTTCCGGCGCCGATGCTATACTTGGCGAGAGAGGCGCGCGGCCCGGACCGCGCGCCTCGCCTCACCTCAATGGTTCGCCGTCGCCGGAGCCCGAATCCTCGTGCGGCCCATCGCTCACCGGGAACTGCCATGAGACGTCTCGCCGTCGCCGCGGCGCTCGCGGCGAGCAGCTTCCTCCCCTCGCTCGCCGGCGCGCAGGTGGCGCACACCTCGGCGCTGCTGCTCGAGCTGCCGTCGAGCGCGCGTGCCCTCTCGCTCGGGAACACGTTCGTGGCGGCGGGGACGGACGAGGCGGCGATCTTCTACAATCCGGCGCAGCTCGCGGTGATCCCGAAGACGTCGGCCGGGCTCTCGGTGCAGCAGTGGTTCCTGTCGTCCACGCTCGCCGCCGCCGCGGCGGCGACGCGCCTGGCCGGGGGGACGGTCGCGCTCGGGCTGCAGGTGCTCGACTACGGCAGCTCGGAGCGCGTGCTCGGTGATCCCGGCGCGGGGGGCGACGGCGGCGGGTCCACCGGCACGGAGGTCTCGGCGGGGGACTACGTGGCCTCCGTCGGGTACGCGATCGCCATCCACGGGCTGCGCGTGGGCGCGACGGCGAAGTACGTGAACCAGCGGCTGGTGGACGAGAGCCAGGGGACGGGCGCGGTGGACTTCGGCGCGGCGTTCGACATTCACGGAGCCACCGTGGCGGCTTCGGTGCAGAACATCGGCGGGGAGATCCCGATCGCCGGCGGCCCGCTGCCGCGCATGGTGCACGTGGGGGCGGCGGTGCCGATCCACGGCGTGGGGCCGCTCGACTTTCTGGGGACGGCGGAGATCACGCACACGCGCGACGAGAAGGCGCGCGCCGCCGGCGGGCTCGAGGTGGCCTACCGCGCGACGGGGGGCGTGACCTTCCTGGGGCGGGTGGGTGCGCTGGCGCGCCCCACCGGCGCGGAGATCTCCCCACTCTCCTTCGGCGGCGGACTGCGCGCCAAGCACCTCGCCCTCGACTACGCCTACGAGAGCTCCGACGTGTTCGGCGCCATGCATCGCGTGGGCGTGCGCTGGTGGAGATAGTGGCACCGGCATGATGCGTCCCGCGCGCCTGGCGCGGCGCATCCTCCTCGGCATCGCGCTCCTCATCGTCGGCTTCGTCGCACTCACTCCCACGGGGCGCTACCTCGCGCGCGCCGCGTGGGAGGAGGGGAAGATCCTCGCGCGCCGCAAGCCGATCGCCGAGCTGGTGCGCTCGCCGGACGTGGACCCCCGCACGCGCGCGAAGCTCCGGCTCGTGCTCGACGCGCGCGCCTTCGCCGTGGACTCCGTCGGGCTCGCGGCGAAGCGGAGCTTCACCACCTACAGCCGCCTCGACCACGACACGCTCGTGCTCGTGGTCTCGGCCGCCTACCGCGACGCGCTCCGATCGTACACCTGGTGGTTCCCGATCGTGGGGAGCGTGCCGTACAAGGGCTTCTTCGACCCGCGCGACGCGTTCGATGAGGCGCGCGCGCTCCAGCGCCGCGGGTTGGACACCTACGTGCGGCCGGCGTCGGCGTTCAGCACGCTCGGCTGGTTCGACGACCCGCTCG
>CAMLEQ010000348.1 GCA_946479015.1 uncultured Gemmatimonadota bacterium
TCGCGCGGGTTCTCGAGGATGCGCAGGAACGCGAGCACGTCCTTCACGTGCGCCGCCTCGAGGAACTTGAGGCCCCCCCACTTCTCGAACGGGATCTTGCGGTTCGTCAGCTCGATCTCGAGGTCGGCGGACATGTAGCCGGCGCGGAAGAGCACCGCGATCTCGCGCAGCGGCGTGCCGCCCTCGTGCAGCTCGAGCACGCGGTCCACCACCCAGCTCGTCTGCTCGTGCTCGTCGCGCGCGGCCACGAGCAGCGGCCGTTCTCCGCCGGCGCGCTCGGTCCACAGCTTCTTGCGGAAGCGCTCGCGCGCCCGCTCGATCACCGTGTTGGTGACGTCGAGGATCGGCTGCGTGGAGCGGTAGTTCCGCTCGAGGGTGACGCGCGTGGCGCCGGGGAACTGCTCGGGGAAGTCGAGGATGTTCCGGATCGTGGCGCCGCGGAACGAATAGATGCTCTGCGCATCGTCGCCGACCACGGTGATGTTCCGGTGCGTGCGGCACATCCCCCGGAGGATCCGCGCCTGGAGCGCGTTCGTGTCCTGGTACTCGTCCACCAGCACATGGTCGTACAGCCCCGCGATGCGCGCCCCCAGCTCCGGGGAGCCCTCGAGCATCGCCGCCCAGAACAGGAGGAGGTCGTCGTAGTCGACGAGGTTGCGCTCCTCCTTCCGCGCCGTGTAGTCGGCGAACACGCGCGCGAAGTCGCGCGCCGCATCCTCGAACTGCGGGAACTCCTCGCGCAGGATGTCGGCCACGGGGAGGTCGGTGTTGACGTGGCGCGAGTAGACGTGGTGCAGCGTCTCCTTCTTGGGGAAGCGCGACTTGCGCTCGCCGAAGCCGAGGCGCGCGCGGGAGATCCCCATCAGGTCCTCGGCATCCCCCTGATCGAGGATGGTGAAGTCCTTCGCGAGCCCGGCGCTCTCGCCGTACGTCCGGAGCAGGCGGTGCGCGGTGGCGTGGAAGGTGCCCCCGTGCACGCGCGAGGAGGCGCCCCCCACCAGCCGCTCCACGCGGCCGAGCATCTCCTGCGCGGCGCGGCGGGTGAAGGTGAGGAGGAGGATGCGGTGCGGGGGGACGCCGCGCTCGACGAGGTGGGCGACGCGATGCACGAGCGTGCGCGTCTTTCCCGTCCCCGCGCCCGCGATGATGAGCAGCGGCCCGTCGCCGAAGGTGGCGGCGGCGAGCTGCTCGGCGTTCAGGCCATCGGTGCTGGACATCACCGGCTCCCGCGCGCGGCGGCGGCATCGATGCCGGCGTCGTCCACGGCCACCTCCTCGAACCCGAACACCTCCACGAACGCCTCCACCACCGCCCGCTTCGTCGCGGCCATGTCCACCGCGCGCCCCACCCCGGCCTCGCGGGCCATGGAGGTCATCACCACCCCCTCGATGCCGCAGGGGACGATGAGGTCGAAGTAGGAGAGGTCGGTGGTGACGTTGAGGGCGAAGCCGTGCCAGGTGACCCAGTTTCGGGCGTGCACCCCGATCGAGGCGAGCTTGCGGCCGCGCGTCCAGACGCCGGTGAGTCCCGGCTCGCGCCCGGCGGGGATCTCCCACCGCGCCATGGCGCGGATGAGCGCCTCCTCCACCTGGCGCAGGTACCAGTGGAGATCCTTGCGGTGCCCCTCGAGGTCGAAGATGGGATATCCCACCAGCTGTCCGGGACCGTGGAAGGTCACGTCGCCGCCACGCTCCACCTCGAACAGCTCCACGCCGCGCGCGCGCAGCGCCTCGGCGGGGGTGGTGACGTGCCGCGCCTTGGTGGAGCGGCCGAGGGTGACCACGGGAGGGTGCTCCACCAGGAGGAGCACATCATCGGCGATCTCGCCGGAGATCCGCCGGCGGGCCACGTCGCGCTGCCGCTCGAGCGCCTCGGCGTACGGCATCAGCGCGAGGTCCACGATTCGGAGGGATGGAGGCATGCGACGGCACCTGCTGCGAGTGGGGGAGGGCGCGACGGACGCCGCGCCACTCCTCCGGGGAAGGGGTGAGCGGGAGCGCGGCGCGCCGCGCTCCCGCCGGCGACTCAGGTCTGCATGACGCGCCCCATCGCGTCGAGCGCCGCTTCGGACACGGCCTCGGAGAGGGTGGGATGGGCGTGGATCGCCAGCTCCACCTCCTCCACGGTGAACTCGTTCTCGCGCGCCACCGCCAGCTCGTGGATCAGCTCCGTGGCGTGCGCGCCGATGATGTGCGCGCCGAGGATCTCGCCGTACGTCGGGTCGGTGAGGAGCTTCACGAAGCCCTCCGTCTCTCCCGACGTGCGCGCGCGGCCGTTCGCGGAGAAGGGGAACTTCCCCACCTTGTACGGGACGTTCCGCTCCTTGAGCTGCTGCTCCGTGGCGCCGATCGAGGCCACCTCGGGGTGGCAGTACGTGGCGTTGGGGATGTTGCCGTAGTTCAACTTGTGCACGTGCGGCAACCCGGCGAGGAACTCGGCGAACACGATCCCCTCGCGCTCCCCCTTGTGGGCGAGCATCGGCGGGCCCGCCACGTCGCCGATGGCGTAGATCCCCTTCACCGACGTCTCCATCCGCTCGTCGATCTTGATGAAGCCGCGCTCGGTGAGCTGCACGCCGAGCGACTCGATCCCGATCCCGTCGATGTTCGGGGCGCGACCAGCGGCCACGAGCACCTTCTCCACCGTCAGCTCCTTCTTCTCTCCCTTCACCTCGACGGCGAGCGTGACGGAATCCTTCCCGACCTTCACGTTCACGATCTTCGCGCCGGTGAGTGCCTCGATCTTCCGCTTGCGGAAGGCGCGCGCCAGCTCGGCGGAGACCTCCGCATCCTCGAGGGGGAGGAGGGCGGGGAGCACCTCGATGAGCGTGACCTGGGTCCCGAAGGCGTTGAAGACGTCGGCGAACTCGCACCCCACCGCGCCGCAGCCGATCACCGCCATCGACTTCGGCGCCTTCTCGAGCACCAGCACGTCATCGGAGGAGAGCACGGTGCTCTTGTTCAGCTCGAGCCCGATCTGCGGGAGCCCCTTCACCCGCGAGCCGGTGCAGATCACCACCGCGCGCTTGGCCTGGTGCGTCTCCTCCTTGCCGTCGGCGCCCTTCACCGTGACGGCGTTCTTCGCGGCGAGGCGCCCGGTCCCCTTGATCCAGGTGATCTTGTTCTTCTTGAAGAGGAACTCCACACCCTTGGAGTTCTGCTGGCTCACCGCGCGCGAGCGTTTCATGGCCACGCCGTAGTCGAGCGTGACGTCCCCGACGGTGACGCCGAAGTCCTTCGCGTGCTGCACCCGGTTCGCGATCGCCGCGCTCTCGAGGAGCGCCTTCGCCGGGATGCACCCCCAGAGCACACAGGTGCCGCCAAGCCCCTCGCGCTCCACCACCGCCACGCTCATCCCGAGCTGCGCGGAGCGAATGGCGCCCACGTATCCGGCCGGGCCGCCACCAAGGAAGATCACGTCGAACGATGCCATGGATTGTCTCGGTAAGCTGTTCGTTGAGAGAGCGGACGGGCGGAGCGCGCGCGCTCCGCCGCGCGCTCAGTACACCAGCATGAGCGGGTTCTCGATCATGCGCCGCAGCGTCTGCAGGAAGCGCGCGCCCACCGCGCCGTCGATCACGCGGTGGTCGCAGCTCATCGTCACCCGCAGCCGGCGGCGCGACTCCAGCTCGCCGTTCACGAGCACGGGCTTCTCCTCCACCGCGCCGATGGCGAGGATCCCCGCCTCCGGCGGATTGATGATCGCCGTGAACTGGTCGATGCCGAACATGCCGAGATTGGACACGGAGAAAGTGGAGCCGGTGTACTCCTCCGGCTTCAGCTTCCGCTCCCGGGCGCGCTTCGCCAGCTCGCGCGCCTCGCGCGAGATCTCGCTCATGCGCTTGCTGTCGGCGTCGAAGATGACGGGAACGATGAGCCCATCATCCGTGGCCACGGCCATGCCGAGGTGCACCCGGTTGAACTCCCGGATGCGGTCGCCGAGCCAGTGCGCGTTCACCTCGGGGTGCTGGGCGAGCGCGGTGGCGACGGCCTTGAGGATCACGTCGTTGAACGAGACGCGGTACTCGTCGCCCATGGCGTTCAGCGCGTCGCGCAGCTCGGCGACGCGGGTGAGGTCGAATTCCGCGGTGAGGTAGAACGTGGGAACGGGGCCGATGGACTCGGTGAGCCGCTTGGCGATGGTCTTCCGGATCTGCGTGAGCGGGATGTCCGTGTACTCGGCGCCCGCAGCGCGGCGCGGCGCGACCGGCGCGGCGGCCGCCGCGGGGCGCGCCGCCCCGCTCCGGAGCGCGGCCTCGATGTCCCGGCGGATGATCCGCCCCCCCGGGCCGCTGCCGTTCACCTGCTGGAGGTCGAGCC
Organism: uncultured Gemmatimonadota bacterium; assembly: GCA_946479015.1. The sequence goes on from CAMLEQ010000348.1 coordinate 4,320, forward strand.
CCTGCTCGCTGGCGAGCCGCCTGGCGAGCGGGGAGGAGCGGGGGCGCTCGCCGTTCTCCAGCGCGTGCGGCGCCTGCTCCGTGGAGGGCTCGGGGAGCGGCGGGGGCTGGTGGCGCGGCGCCGCGTTGCCGAGGCGCTGCGTCTTCTGCTGCGGCGG
>CAMLEQ010000349.1 GCA_946479015.1 uncultured Gemmatimonadota bacterium
AGCCTCCACGCCTCGCCGTACGAGGCGCGCAGCTCGCCGCACACCTCGGGGCGGCGCGCGCCGCGCGCGCGCGCGAGGAGCTCGCGCGCGACCGAGCGCAGCGACGCGCGGCGCACCTCGTCCGGGCGCGCGGCGCGCGCGAGCGCCTCGAGCGCGCGGTCGAGCGCCGGCTGCCGGGCGTGGTGATCGGCGCCGTTGGGGAGGAGCGCGATCCCGAGCGAAGCACGGGGCGCGAGCACTCCCCGCACGCGCCGCCACCGCTCGGCCGCGTCGGCATCGCCCGGTGGAAGGCTGGAGCCGAACTCGTAGCCGTCGGGGGGCAGGTGGTAGAGCAGCGCGGTGGCACCGTCCGGCGCCCGCCAGCGAACCGAATCTCCCGCGGGCCACGCCGGGCCACCGTAGCCGCGCCAGAGCACGATCACCGGCAAGCCGAACCCCGCCGCGAGCGTGGGGAGCGCCGCGGGATGGCCGAACGAGTCGGGGCAGTACAGCACCGGCGGCGGCTCGGCGCCGAGCGCCCGCAGCACGGCGCGCCCCACGAGCAGGTTGCGCACGAGCGCCTCCGCCGATGGGATCAGCTCGTCCGCCAGGACGTACCACGGCCCGGCCTCGATGGAGCCATCGCGGAGCCGGTCGCGCAGCACGTCGCGCCGCTCGGGGCGCACGGCGAGGTAATCGTCGAGGAGCACCGCCTGTCCGTCGAGCAGGAAGCTGACGCCGGGCGCCGGTGGCGCATCGAGGAGCTCATCGATGAGCGGGACGAGCCGCTGTCGGAATCGACCCGCCGGGAGATACCACTCGCGGTCCCAGTGGGTGTGCGAGACGACGTAGACCGTGAGCGGGGGAGGAGGCGTGGGCGTCATGGATGCGGAAACGGAGGAGCAAAGCTGCCCCTCCGTGGCATCGGGCGCAACTCCGGCGGCCGTCGGGCGACGCCGCGCGGCCCACCGCCGGCTCCCGGCCGTCAGTCGGCGCAGACGCCGGGAGCCAACGACCGGCGCTCCGCTAGACCGCCGGCCGTCCGGTGACGAGCCGCCAGATGATGGCGATGATCGCGAGCACCAGCAGGATGTGAATCAGCCCGCCGCCAACGTGCAGCACCACGAAGCCGAGCAGCCAGAGAATGAAGAGAATTACCGCGATCGTCCACAGCATGAGAGGCTCCGCGAGAAGGTTCGAGGTTTCCGTCCCACACCCGTCGAACGCAACTCGCGTACCACCCACAGCCGTGGAGTCAGCGGAACGAGTCTGGCTGTGGCGTGTCTGCTTCCCCCGCAATGGCCGGTGGATACTCCACGCGCCCGTGGCGGACGACGGCGAAACGCGTGAGGCGGTGCGGGTCGCTGCGCGCATCCAGGATGTGTCGGACCGCGACGCCGCGCGCCACGAGCGCGTCGGCGATCAGGTTGCGGTGACACCGCCACGGCACCGCCTCCGCGCACATGACGGCCACCGGCTCGCGCGAGCCGAGCGCGACGAGCGCGTCCAGCGCATCGCGGAACTCGTCGGAGGCCATGTGGTCGGCGTAGCCGCGAAAGCCCTCGTTGCGCCACGCTCCGTTCGGGGAGTCCGGGCGCGGGCGACGCCGTCCCCCGAGCGCCGGATGGTGCGAGTAGGCGATCCCCGCCTCCGCGAGCGCCGCGGCGAGTGCGTCCCGGCCGAACTGCGGATGGCGGCGCGAGCCGGGGAAGGTCCGCACGTCGGCGACGTGCCGCACCCCCTCGCGCCGCAGCAGGGCGATGAAGTCCGGAAGCGCCCGCGTGGAGTGCCCGATGGTGTGGATGGTGACGGGCGTCATCCGTCGGCGCGCGGCGCCGCGCGCCGCACCGTCGCGTCCGGCGGTTGACCCGCGCGCCGGGACAGCCGAACTTCAGGGTTCATCAGCACGCACCCTTTTTCTCGTCTCTGGAGCGACATGCAGGGGCTCATCGATATCTGGCACCGGTTCTCCGATCTCGAAGCGCTCATCCGGTGGGGTGGCTACGTGGTGCTCACCGGCATCGTGTTCACGGAGACGGGACTCCTGGTCGGGTTCTTCCTGCCGGGGGACTCGCTGCTGGTCACGGCCGGCCTGCTCTCGTCGCAGGGCTTCCTGAACGTGTACGTGATGGGGCTGCTGCTGTCCATTGCGGCCGTGGCCGGCGACTCGGTGGGCTACGCCATCGGACGGGCGACGGGTCCGCGGATCTTCACCCGCGACGACTCGCTCTTCTTCAACAAGAAACATCTCTACCGCGCACACGCGTTCTACGAGAAGCACGGCGGCAAGACGATCGTGCTCGCGCGATTCATGCCGATCATCCGGACGTTCGCTCCCGTGGTCGCCGGCGTGGCGGAGATGCGCTACCGCCACTTCCTGGCGTACAACGTGGTGGGCGGCGTGGCCTGGGTGTGGGGGATGCTCTTCATCGGCTACTTCCTGGGCCGCTACATCCCCGGGATCGACAAGCACATCGATCTCGTCATCGTCGTCGTGATCTTCCTCTCGATCTTGCCTGGCATCATCGGCTGGCTGCGGCAGCGCCGCTCGCCGGCCGCGACGCCAGGCGGAACCACGCCGTGATGGCGTGAACGTACACCACGGAGGCTTCACATGGCATTCACTCTTCCGCCGCTGCCCTACGACTACGCCGCGCTCGAGCCGCACATCGATGCGCGGACGATGGAGATCCATCACACCAAGCACCACCAGGCGTACGTCAACAACCTGAACGCGGCCATCGAGAAGGCGCCCGAGCTGCAGGGGAAGAGCCTGGACGAGCTGCTCGGCAACCTGAACGCGGTGCCGGAGAGCGTGCGGACCGCCGTGCGCAACAACGGGGGCGGCCACTGGAACCACTCGATGTTCTGGGTGATCATGGCGCCGAACGCCGGCGGCGAGCCCACGGGCACGCTGGCCGACGCGATCAAGTCGTCGTTCGGGGACTTCGCGAAGTTCAAGGAGCAGTTCAACGCGGCGGCGATGGGCCGCTTCGGCTCCGGGTGGGCGTGGGTGGTGGCCGATCCGAACGGGAGCCTGCGCATCGAGAGCACGGCGAACCAGGACACGCCGCTCATGGACGGGCGCCACGCGATCATGGGCGTGGACGTGTGGGAGCACGCGTACTACCTGAAGTACCAGAACCGCCGCGCCGACTACGTGAGTGCGTGGTGGAACGTGGTGAACTGGCCGGAGATCGCCAAGCGCTACGAGGCCCGCGGCGCGAAGTGAGCGGCGGCCGGCCGTGAGCGGTGGGACGAAGGGCGGGTGATCACACCCGCCCTTCCCCGTTTCCGGAGGTCAGCGCTCGCGCTCCGAGCCCGCGCCGGCGACGAGATCGTCGATGCCGCCGTCGCCCGGACGGTCGCGCACGTCGGGGCCGTGCGGCACGCGCGCGGTGAGCGCGCCGAGCAGCGGCGGCGCCACCAGCGTGCTCACCATCACCATGAGCGCGATGGCGCTGAACAGGCTCACGTCGAGCGCGCCGGAGGTGAGTCCCATCTGGGCGAAGATGAGCCCGACCTCGCCGCGCGGGATCATCGCGATCCCCACGAGCGACTTGCGCCCGCGAAACCACCAGGGGGAGAAGCCGGCGAGGTACTTGCCGCCGAGGGCCACGGCGATGAGCGCACCGCCGATGAGCGCCACGCGGGGGCTGGCGAGGGTGCGCACGTCCACCGCGGCGCCGACGGCGGCGAAGAAGATGGGCACGAAGAAGTGCCCGAGGGTGGAGACGCGCCGCTCGATCTCCTGGCGCTGTGGCGTGCGGTGGAGGACGAGCCCCGCCGCGAACGCGCCGATGATCGGCGCCGAGCGCGACACCGACGCCACCCAGGCGAGCGCCAGCGCGAACACGAGCGCGAGGATGCCGAGCGCGCCGGTGGTCTCCACCTGCTCGATGATGCGGAACAGCGGAGGGACGAGCCGGCTGCCGACGAGGAGCGCGGCGGCGATGAAGCCGATGGACACGGTGGTGTTCAGCGCCACGCTCCCCACCGACACCGGCTCCCCGGCCACCAGCGCGCTCACCACGGAGAGGATGAGCAGCCCCACGACGTCGTCGAGCACGGCCGCGCCGAGCACCACCTGCCCCTCCGGCGTCTCGAGCTGCCCGAGATCGGACAGCACCCGCGCCGAGATGCCGATGGACGTGGCGGTGAGCGAGGCGCCGCATACGATGGCGGCGAGCACGCCGAGCCCCAGCAGGTGCGCCACGAGGTAGCCGAGGGCGAACGGGATGGCGACGCCCACGAGCGCCACCGTGACGGCCGCGCTGCCCACGCCCACGAGCGACCGGAGATCGGTATGGAGGCCGATCTCGAACAGGAGGATGAGCACGCCCAGCTCGGCCAGGGCGTGGATGACGGGATCCCCCGGGTCGAGGATGCCGAACAGCGACACCCCGAGCAGCACGCCGGCGACGAGCTCCCCGAGCACCGCGGGCTGCCCGATCCGCCGCGCCCCCTCGCCGAGCACCTTGGTGGCGAGGAGGATGG